>DATENQ010000560.1:0-6236 GCA_035275005.1 Pyrinomonadaceae bacterium
TTTGCGTGAAGCGTTTGCGGCTTCCTGTCGATCGAAGTAGTAACCGATCAGCAGGTAGGAACAGAGACCCACGCCTTCCCAACCGACAAACATCATCAGGAAGTTTGAGCCCATCACGAGCACGAGCATCGCAAACATGAACAGGCCCATGTAAGCGAAGAAGCGATAGAAACCGGCTTCGCCGTGCATGTAGCCGGTGGCAAAGACAAAGATGCACAGGCCGACGCCCGTGACGATCAGCATGAAGATCGACGACAGCGGATCGAGTTGGTAACTCCACTCGATATTCAGCAAAGCGAAACGAGGCGTCTCCGCAACGCCAATCAGAATGGCAGGGCGTTGAGCTCGCTCTTCGGGCGTCATGGCCGCGATTTGCTCTCGCGCCTTCTTGTCCACTTCGCCTGCCATGCGCTCCTGAACACCCTGGTTGATGCTGACTGTGCCACCGGGAATCCAGTTGAAACTAAAACCATCCTGGCTGGTGAGATATGGCTTGGGCCATTCCGCATGGCCACCAAATCCGTAGGAATAAACCGCGGCAATGCTGATGAGAAACGAGAGCGCCACCGAGCCCACGGCGATACCGCCGATAAGCTTTTCTGAAAAACGAAGCTTGCGACCGAGAAGGCCGTTAATCGCAGCGCCGATTAGAGGTAGCAGGGGAACTAACCAGATGTATTTTTGCATTTAAGAATAGGTCTTATAAGTCCTATACGACTAATTACCATTTCAACAAATCAATCTCGTCTACCCAGATCGTTTCCTTGTTCCGGTAAAGCGCGATCACGATGCCCAGACCAATCGCCGCTTCAGCCGCCGCCACGACGATCACAAAGACGGTAAATATCTGTCCGGCGGCTGCATTGGCGTTTCCCATTTCGCCCAGATAACGAGAAAACGCGATGAAGTTGAGGTTGGCGGCGTTGAGTATCAACTCGATCGACATGAAGATGACGATGATGTTTCGGCGCGTCAACACTCCCGCGACTCCGATAATAAAGAGCAACGCGCCAATCACCAGGAACTTCGAGAGATCGGGGTTCGCGGCAGCTTCGCGCATCAGGTCAAAGCGGGTACGCGACGCCTCCTGAAGCAACAGTGCCAATATGGGATTGAAAAAGTTGAGCATAGTCATTCCGATTCCGGCTCGAGCCTTGCGAATTCCGGATCTCTTCGGATCTCGTCCTGCAGGGTTTCGGGATCTACGTCGTCGACAGATGCTTCCTGCCTGAGCGTGCGCGCGAGCATCACCGATCCGATAATCGCTACCAGCAGCAACACGCTCGCGATTTCAAACGGCAGCGACGCATAGCGATAAAGGACACCGCCGAGACTCTGCGAATCGTGTGTGATTTTGCTGCTGCCCGTTGCTGATGTGGGTAACGCTTGTTCTCGCGTCGCCTGTTGTGCGGCTGCAAGTTCGGGAGTTGACCGATAGTGCGCCTGCAAGCCTTGATAACCCTGGTTCACTGCATACAGCACACCGCCAACCAGCAACAAACAGAAAATCAGGCTCGCCGTGACCTGTCTCTGATTATTGAAAATCTCCTCCCGCCCACGCTCTTCAGCGCCGACGTTCACGAGCATGATCACAAACAGAAACAGCACCATCACGCCGCCGACATAAACAAGTATCTGCACACCCGCGATGAACTCCGCGCGAGCGAGAATAAACAATGCCGCGACCGAGACCAGCGACGAGATCAGAAACAGCGCGCTATGAACAGCATTGCGCGCCATCACCGTCAGCAATCCCGCAAAGATCGCCGCGAGCCCGAAGATCCAGAAGAAGAGCGCTTCGTATCCTGAAAGAGTCATTTTGTTTTAGCCACAAAAAGGCACAAAAAGCACAAAATCAGTTCGTTGATCCTGAACATCGGTATTTATTTTTTGTGACTTACGTGCCTTTTGCGGCAAATAAATCTTAGCTTGTGTACTTAACGGTTTCGCGTCCCTGCTCGAGCATCTCGCGGTTCCAGACGAAGCCCGCGCGTGAATAGGTGGCGAGCTCGAAGTCCTGTGTCAGCTCCAGGCACGAAGTCGGACAGGCTTCCTGGCACAACGCACAGAACATGCACCGCGACGTGTCGAAGATAAACTCGTCGAGCACTTTTTTCTTGCGTGGCTTGCCGGCGACGATGATCTCGACGTCCATCGGGATCACGTCGATACAATCTTCGGGACACGCGATCGCGCAGAGATTGCACGCGATGCAGAGCGTGTCGTGCGTTTCCGGATCCATGTTCAGGCGCGGCGCGCCGTGAAAGCGCGGCGCCACTTCCGGGCGAACCTTCGGATACTGTTCGGTGTAAATTCCCTTGCCCGCGACAGCGTCCTTATCAGTCAGCGCGCCGAGGTTGTATTTCAAC
Source organism: Pyrinomonadaceae bacterium (assembly GCA_035275005.1). Classification (GTDB taxonomy): domain Bacteria; phylum Acidobacteriota; class Blastocatellia; order Pyrinomonadales; family Pyrinomonadaceae; genus PSRF01. Next base: position 2,370 of record DATENQ010000560.1, read on the forward strand.
GTCAGCCCCAGACCCTTGATGAGGTCAATCATGAAGAAGCGTTTCAGCTTCTGCGCGAATGTCGATTTTGGAGTTTTAACTAATGCCATATTAACTCCCTGCTTGGACTGTTTGGACTGCCGGCTTACCTTTCGGCACGTTAACCAGCTTGATATCTCGACGTTGGACTTTCAGGTGGAAATTGCGCGAGCGCCAGTTGATGCGTGACAGCAAAAACGCGGTCGCGAACAATCCCAACACTCCCATCGCAATCATGATCCCTTTGCCGGTCGCCGTCAGGTTCAAACCACGATCGAGTGACTCGATCGTCTTGATTCCGCTCCACTCATTTAGACCCTGAACGATGAAGATTGCAAATCCCGACAACACGATATTGATCAGCGCCGATGGAATCAGCCACTTCCAACCGATGTCCATCAGCTGATCGTAACGGAAACGCGGCAACGTCCAGCGCAGCCAGAAATAGAAGTAAAGAATGAGCGACGCTTTAACCAGAAACACCAGCACGCTGACCGCGACGAAGAGATTGTGATGGCCGGCGGTTTCGAGCCGGTAAACAAACGGGAAATACCAGCCGCCGAGATAAACAGTCGTCGCTACTGCTGCAACGACAACCATCGCCGCATACTCGGCCATGAAGAAGAGCGACCAGCGCATGCCGGAATATTCAGTGTGAAATCCGGCCACAAGCTCCGACTCCGCTTCCGGCAGGTCAAAAGGCGCGCGATTATTCTCGGCGATGCCGCTGATCAGAAACATCAAAAAGGCTGCCGGCTGATAAACGACAAACCAAATTGAATCTGATCCCTGCGCGGTGACGATGCCCGAGAGCGACAACGTACGCGCAAACATCAACGCACCGATGAGCGACAACCCCATCGCCACTTCGTACGAGACCATCTGCGCGCTCGAACGCAGTCCGCCGAGCAAAGCGTACTTTGAATTCGACGACCAGCCGGCGAGGATCAGCGCCAGCACTCCAACGCTCGAAACCGCCAGCACCAACAGCAATCCGATGTTGACGTCCGCAATCACCGCCCAGTCAGGACCAAACGGGATGACTGAGAAAACGATGAACGCAGAAGCAACGGCGATGTAAGGCGCGAAGAAGAAGATCCAGCGATCCGCGTTTTCCGGAATAAAGTCTTCCTTCGTTAGCAGCTTGAGTCCGTCGGCGATTGGCTGGAGCAGTCCCCATGGACCAACGCGCATCGGACCAAGCCGCGCTTGCATGAACGCGGAGATCTTTCGTTCCAGGTAAGTGGCGTAGGCCACCCAGAGGGCCACGAGCGTGACCACGAGCCCGATCTGGATCAGAGGCCAGACGAAAAACGCGATCGTCTCGTCACTGAGTCCTATCTTCAGCAAAAGATCGTTCAATACGTTTATGGGAGCTAGAAGGAACATATTTTCCGATCAGGTTTCACGCAAAGGCGCCAAGGCGGCAAAGTAAGACACTAAGCTTTTCTTTGCTGTCTTTGCGTCCTTGCGTGAAACTCATTTCAGCGATCGATCTCTCCTAAAACGATATCCAGCGTACCAATAATCGCGACCACGTCGGCGACGAGGTGCCCGATGCACATCTGGCGCAGCGCCTGTAGATTGATGAACGACGGCGGCCGGACCCTGACGCGATACGGGTGAGCAGTGCCGTCCGAAACGATGTAACACCCGATCTCGCCTTTCGGGCCTTCGATCGAGTGGTAGTAGTCGCCTGCGGGCGGCTTCACGATCTTCGGCAGCTTCGCGTTTACCGGTCCATCGGGAAGATTTTCCAATGCCTGATCGATGATTCGACGCGACTGTCGCATCTCTTCGAGTCGCACAAGGTATCGATCATACGTATCGCCGTTCTCGCCGAGCGGGATGTCGAAATCCATGTCGGCGTAAGCAGCATATGGGCGCGACTTCCGCACGTCCCATGGAACTCCCGAACCGCGCAACGCAGGTCCTGACAATCCGATCGCGATCGCGTCTTCGGCGGAGATCACTCCGATACCAACTGTTCGACTCAACCAGATGCGGTTCTCGGAAAGCACCGTCTCATATTCGTCGAGTCGCTTCGGAAAGTTGTTGACGAACTGCCGGACGTCCTTGTTGAAATCGTCGTAAGCATCGTTTGGCATGCCGCCGACGCGCCACGCGTGACACGTAAGACGCGCGCCAAACTGCCGTTCGAAAATCTTGAGAATCTCTTCGCGCTCGCGCAGTGCCCACAGCAAAACGGTCACGGCGCCGATGTCGAGTGCGTGCGTGGCCAGCCAGAGCAGGTGCGAAGCGATGCGATTGAGCTCGGTGAGAATCGTGCGCAGGTAGTGTGCGCGCGGCGGGACCGGAAGTCCCATCATTTGCTCGACTGTTTCCACCCATACCAGGCCGTTCGAGACTGCCGCGATGTAATCGAGTCGATCCCAGTAGGGCGCGATCTGCGTGTACATGCGGTTCTCGGCGATCTTCTCCATGCCGCGGTGCAGGTAACCGATGTCGCAGTCGAGATCCATAACGGTCTCGCCGTCGAGCTTGAGAACCACGCGCAACACGCCGTGCGTTGACGGGTGCTGCGGGCCCATGTTCAGCACCATCTCTGGGCTGTCGAGCAGTGTCTCTTGAGTTGTCGCTATTTCTACCTGGTGCATCTTTGATTTCTTTATGGCTAGGCGGCAGGCGTTTCCGCAGTGTGTGGTTTGTAACAACCAGTCACGCGAAACGGCTCAATCACCAATCCGATGTCCTCCACCTCGCCGCTTTCTTTCTTGTCCACCAACTTCAACACGATCGCGTTCGCAGCGCTTGCTTTGTTCCAGACGTTTCTCGGCGCCGCGGTTTCAGTCAAAACAAATCCTGCCCCCTTTGCCGCCTCCGCCGTGTCAAACACCTTCGCGTTGTAGTGAGTGGCGATCTCTTTTGGCGTCATTTGTCCTTCGGCATCACTTCTTTGCCGCCAATAAATATCTCGCGCATCATTCGTTCTTCAGGCACGGAAAGAAGGTCGAGCCCGTAAGCACGTCGCTGGTTCAATTGCTCCATCTCAACTTCAGTCATCACGGGCAAGTGATTCGCGGTCCAGGCGTTCTCGATAAACTCCAGCGGATAGTCTTTGCGCAACGGATACCCTTCCCAATCAGGCGGTAAGAGCAAGCGACGCAAATCGGGATGATTATTGAAGCGAACGCCAAACAGATCGAAAACTTCGCGCTCGAGCCAGTTCGCTGCGGGCCAAACGCCGGTGACGCTGTCTACACTGTCTTTCGTCCTGACTCTTAACCGGACTCGCTCATTCTCTTCGATCGAAAAGAGGTTATAGACGATCTCAAACGGCTCGGTTCTGCGGTCGGGATAGTGCACACACGTAAGATCGGAAAGATAGTTGAAACGCGTCTCGGCCGTATCGCTGTTGAGAAAATCGCAGATCTCGACGATGCGCTGCCCATCGACGCTAACCGAAAGCTGTCCGATAAACTCAGTCGCATCGCCAATCGCCTCGCCGAACTTCGACTTTAGTTTCTTGACCAGCGCGTGTTCGGCGGCGTCGGTCGGTTTCGGACCTTCCTCTTTTTTCTTAACGGGAGGTTTCGGCGCGCCAGGCGCAGCGGCCTGATCGGTTAGCGACTCCTTCACCGCGGCGACACGAGACTTCGCCTGCTCGACCATCGACGCCTTTTCAGCGTCGGCGCCGGCGAGCGTTCCTGCGGGCGGAATTGCCGATGGGGGTGGCGTGCCGGACGTCTCAGAATCTGAGACGCCCGGCTTTGTGGGTTCTTCAGAACCTGGTTGCTTCGTGTCTTCTGACATCTATGATGGCAGCTCGTCTACACTTACACTTCGATTCGGCTGACTGTTTCCGCAATGAGATCGGGAAGACAATCG
>DATENQ010000561.1:0-9228 GCA_035275005.1 Pyrinomonadaceae bacterium
TCACGCGGATCATCCATCCCGCTCCGTAAGGATCGGTATTAACTGTTTCGGGCTCGTCAGCCAGCGATTCGTTAATCTGCGTGACCGCGCCGGCGACAGGAGTGAAGACTTCGGAAACTGCCTTCACCGACTCGACCGAGCCAAAAGATTCATTCGCTGCAAACTCATCGCCCGCCTTCGGCAGCTCGACATACACTACGTCGCCCAATGAGTTTTGCGCGTAGTCAGTGATGCCGATGATGGCCTCCTCACCTTCTACTCTTACCCACTCATGATCTTTGCTGTAGTGCAGATCTTCCGGAACGTTCGCCATGGATCCTCCATTGTGTTTATCTACTTCGGTCGTTTGTAAAACGGCACCTTAACAATTTGCGCACCTACCAACTTCCCGCGCACGTCGATCTGTATCTCCTGGCCCACGTTTGCATATTCGACAGGCAGATACGCAAAGCCAATATTCTTTTTCAGAAAAGGCGCCGGACTACCTGAGGTCACTTGCCCTACTTGCTGACCTTCGATCACTATGTTTTGGTGATCGCGCGCTATGCCACGCTCGGTTACTTCAAACCCGGTGAGCTTGCGCTTGACGCCTTCTTCTTTCTGACGCATCAGCAGTTCGCGCCCTATGAAGTCGCCTTTATCCAGCTTACAGATCCAGCCGAGATTTGCTTCGAGCAAGGTAGTTGTTTCATCGAGCTCGTTGCCGTATAGCGCCATGCCTGCTTCGAGTCTTAAAGTGTTGCGCGCCGCGAGGCCGCAGGGGATTACGCCCGTCGGTGAGCCTGCTTGTCCGGCATCGAGGATCTTGTTCCACAGTTGCTCCGCGCGATCAGAAGGCGCATAAACCTCAAAGCCGTCTTCGCCGGTGTAGCCTGTGCGCGAAACGATTCCTTCGACTCCATCAACTCGTCCGGGTGTGAAGTGGTAATACTTGATCTCGGCAAGCGGCACGTCAGTCAGTTGTTGCAGGATCGTTTGTGCGTCAGGGCCTTGTAGCGCGAGCTGGCAGTAATCGGAGCTGACGTTGTTCAATTCAACCGATTCGCCGGAATGATTCGACTTGATCCATTCCCAGTCTTTTTCAGTCGTGCTGGCGTTGACGACAAGCAGCAGGTGATCCGCTGCGAGACGATAAACGAGCAGATCGTCGATTACGGTTCCTTGTGGGGTTGTCAGTGCGGAGTACTGTGCCTGGCCGTCTATTAGCTTGCGGACGTCGTTTGAAGTTATGCGGTTGACGAAATCGATTGCGTCAGTGCCGCGCACGTCGATCTCGCCCATGTGGGAGACGTCAAAAAGGCCGGCGTGCGTTCGCGTACGCAGGTGTTCCTCGATCGTTCCGGCGGGATATTGAACGGGCATGTCCCAGCCGCCGAAATCGACCATACGCCCGCCCATCTGCCGGTGGGCGCTGTTGAGTGGAGTACGTTTGAGTTGCGGAACCGTTACGGTCAAGTTACTCACCACGCGCGCCCGAGTTTTAAGCGACGCGTTGTTTTAATCAGTAATAACAGGTGAAGCCGCAACGTAGCACGCGCAGTCCGGTGCGTCAAGCGAGGGTGCGTCACGAAATGTTGGTTTCTGCATGTTATCCAAATTTAGAGTTTTAATAGGTTACAGTTCTTAATGATCTTAATTTGATTCTTATTTAAGGTTGGTTCCTTTTCGGGAGGTTTGTTTTGACGAAATCCGATCCAGATCTGTACAACCCAATTCGTCTGGAAACCACCATCCACGAAGGAGACTTGAGCGGAGTCGATATTATGCTTTTCCTTGAGGTAACGTTTCGCTTCCAGTAGACGAGATTTTGCCTCGTTACGGCATGCTTTCTTACCCGCATATGCGATCAGATATCCTCTTAGCGTTGGCTGCGTATTCAGTTGTGTCGCTAAGTTGTCCAGGATGATTCGGGTTTCAATGGCATTCCTTGTCCTATCATAGATATCAAATCTTGAATACCTCCCCGAATCCTGCCAGCCAACTGCCTGCACTTCAATACCGAACGCAACCAGCGCAAGGAGCACTATCAAGATTCTCGATATCATCGTATGCTCCTCACTTTTCTTATTTGACAGGCCTCGAAAAGTAGGTCGTCAAAGCCAATTGCATTATAGTCATCACGGCCCCCTGGGTCTTTTTCTGTAGGCTTGCGAACTCCCAACTTTATACCCAAACTCTTTGCCACCGAGTAGCCGGCTCGGAACATATCCCAATGAGTGAATTGACCAACAGCACTCGAACCAACATGCAAAAGTTCATGGACGGCTACTCTACCAACAAAACCTGTACTGGATGAGTCACCGTACATTCGTACCTCTCTGGAAATATTGACATAAGCAGTCTCAGAGGTATTCCCCACATAACTCCCTCCCTCTCCCAAGTCATAGTTCATGTCCGCGCCCTTTCTCCAACCCCATCCATTCGAATTTGTCACTTCATCAAAAATTTTTAGGAGATCTCCACTAAAAGCCTTTCGTTGCGCATCGCCAATTCTAGCGAGAACACCCTCCACAAACTTCTTGCATGTCTTGTCTTGTAAAAGTTCCTCCACTGCGGCTCGATGTCTCGCGATTTCCGCATCCGTCATTGGGGTGCCTTTATTGGTAGGATTCCGCGGATTTTGTGACTGCGCTTGAAGAGAAGAGCCCTGAAACCAATTGTCGTTTATGCGCCAGTTTGCTGTAACGGTCAGATGCCCCTGCTCGTAAGCTTCGCCAATGGCACGCGTTAAATTGTTGCCGAACTTCTTTGGTCCATCTGCAGTGGAGACCGAATACCCAAAGAACTCGGATCTGGCACTCCATTCCATGAACTCCATCGGGTGAAAGCGGTCAAAGATCGAGGAGCAGTCGGTGAGTGGGACTCCCATCACCGCGCAGCCTGTGATTGGTTTGCCTATAGTGCCGAGGTGGGGGTACTCGCCGTCGGTGTCTGCTCCGGTGAAGCTCGGGTCGGTTGGGTAGGGATCTACAGGTTCGATTTTGGCGCCTGAGGCTGTTTCTTCGAAGGCATCAACTACTGCACCACTGCTCTCAGCCTGTCGCACGCTTTGCTCGCTGGCGTCACGATGCTCCCACACGACATTATTGGCGCCGTCGTTTTGCAGCGCGAGCACTTCCTCGCCTTCAGCATAAACAAAGCCGCGCGTACGTTGACCTGTGTCTGATATTTCGGCGACTACGCGTCCACCAAGGACAGTGGAGTGCAGGTTATAAAGAGTTACGTTGGCACCACGCACGAGTTGACCATCGCCGTCGTAGAGCATGGTATTCCCATTCGCGACGAGACCTTGTTTCCAGAACTTGCTGATCCGGCCGGCAGCGTCATACTGAAAGTTATTGTCACCATTGGACGTGACCTGCCCGGCGGCGTTGTACTGCCAGGCAGTGTTGCGGTTGTTGATATAAGTTCCCGCGGAGTTGATGAAGCGACTCCAATGCCAGCCGACACTCTGCGTTACATTTCCCCAAACGTCATACGTCAGTTCCTGGGCGAAGTTGTTTGGAGTGGTATCACTCTTCAACCGTCCCGCCTGGTTGTATTCATAAGCGCGATTGAAGCTCCCATCTTCGGATAGGGAACTGGTGCTGAGCCGCCCATCAGCAAAATAGGAATAGCTGCGCGTCATCACGTTTGAAAGTGAGTAACTGGTGGGCAGGAGGCGGCTGTTGTATTGCGTCGACGCGGTGTGGTTGTTTCCGTAGGTCAACTCGCGTCGCGCGCCCCAGGCGCGATACTTGATGTTGCTGACGTACTGCGTGACACCTCCGAACGGTGAGCCGGAAACTCCGGTAAGTCTTCCCGTAGCATCTCGCGCATAGTTGATGGCGTGGCCGAGGGAGTTGAAAGAAGCGAGTTGTCCAACCAGGTTATAGCTGTAACTCAAACCAAAAGATCCAACACCGCTAAGGTTGCGAGTCTCCGCAGTCATGCGCGACAACTGATCGTAGCTATAGCTTGCTGTCCCCACGCCATCGCTCATGGAAGTACGGTTACCTGCCGCATCATAATTGTATGAAACGTTGATCTGCGGGCTGCCCGATAAAGTGTGAGTGATTGTCTTTACCAGACCGCGCCTGGTGCCGGCATAGCCAAAAGTGGTGACGGCCCCGCGCGCATCGGTAATAGTGTTAACGGAATCGTCTGGATTGTAAGTCCATGTAGTCGCAGTGCCGGCGTTGTCCTGCGGCACGCGTCTGCTCTGCAACCGGCCATAACCATCGTAAATCATGGTTGTGTCCTGATAAGTGCCGGAGCCTTCGGCGCCCGCGAACTGGCGCACCTGCGTGATCTGATCACGCACGTTGTAAGTGTTGACGGTAGCGGAATAGATGCTGTTGCTATTCTGCCAGTTGAGTAGCTCAGTCTTCACCGTGCGGCCAAACACGTCCGCATAGATTTTTTGCTGGCGACGCTTCGACACGCCGCCTTCAATCGTGCCTTCATCGGTCAGTGTCACTACGGCGCGACCCGCGCAGCCGCATCCGGAGTAACTTGCCTCTTTCGTGGTGCCATCAGGATTGGTTGTTACTAATGGGCGACCATTCCAGTCGTAAGTCTGTTGTGTGTAGTAGATGCCGGCAGCATCATCACCGTACGGCACCCAGGAGTTGTTCACCTCGGTCGGATTTGACACTTTCCACGCGCGTCCCATCTGGTCATAAATTGTCACGACAAGCCCGTAACCCCCCGTGCTGCCGGGATGACTGCCTGCCGCACCAATGGTGCGCCCCAAGCCATCCACCACGTCAATGGCATACAACTCATCCGCGACATTATTCACACTGGCGTAACTCGCCGTGTAGTTTGGCCCATGCCAGAAACGCTTGTAAGCGCCATTGTTCCCCGTCGTGATGCGTTCGAGTTGGCCCAGGTTGTTGTAGGTCATCGCCTGAATCGCGCCCTGCGATTGGCCAGCCGGCGTGGGGGACTGCGTGCGCGTAACGGCGCCGAAGTCATAGTTGTATTGCAGGTAGGAACTAAAGCTGTCCGGATCGGTGCTAGTTGTGGGATAAGCGAACGTATTGCGATTCACGGTGTCAGAGAACGAATCCGTATAACTGATGCTGTGCTGGTGCCCGGCCGGATTTGTGCTCAAGCTGGGAGTGCCGGTGATGAAGTAATTGGTGTAGCTGGTCAACTTCTTTTCAGCATTCGTGATGTCACTCACGTCCCAAGCCGAGACAGCGGTGACGTTCCCACGGGCGGTAAAAGTGTTGTTATAGGAAGTATCGTGCTGCGTGGCGGCGGTAGGCAGTGACTGCAATCGTGCCGCATCGTCGTAATCGAAACTCGTCTTGCTCTGCCACTGGGCTACATTCGACACATGCACGTATGAAACGAGACCGATAATGCGGCGGTCGAGATAGGCGGGACTCAGATTGTAGTCAGTATAAGTCTGCCTGAGCTCCGTGGTTCCGTCGCGGTCAAACTCACGCACGCCGTAAGGCAAACCAAACTGCGCATAGGGCCCGTAGTCGATGACGGTGCGACGGCGATTGCCGCCCATATCATAGACATTTGTCTCCGTGACTCGCGGATTCATTTCATAGCCAACGGACGTGTTGTCCTGCGTCCACGCCGTCGTGGTCCACTTCTGGCGATCGACGCCGGACCATACTTCACTCAACGTCGTCAGACCCTTTTGCCATCCGCTGCCATAATATTCCTTGTAAACAATGCCGTTCGGCGCTGTTAGCACACAGGCGCCATCGCCCGCCACGCTGTACTGCGTGATCACCTGCGCCGGCACACCGTTAATACCGGTCCAATTGAGCGCCGAGACGCGACTGTCCAGCAAACGCGGTACATCGCTCGCCGGTGTTTCATACGTGAACGTGACGGCACTGCGCTCCATCACGCCAAAGTAGTTTCTAATCGCCGACACCTGGAGCGAGTTGTTGTAGTCGAAAGTGAAGTACGAGGTGTCATTCAATGCGACCTGCGTGATTACCGGCAGCACCTTGCCGTTTGCTGTTCCCACTACCGCCACACCGGAGAAACTCGACTGCATGGTGCGCGTGCCCCAGCCGAAACTGACCCACTGGTGTGACGGTTGCCCGTTCCAAGCCTGCGTGATCGACAACAGGTTCGCGTTGCTGTCGTAGTTGAAAGTGATGACGCGGCCCAGCGTATCGATGATGGTACTTATGCGGCCCAGCTCGTTGCGGTTGATGCTGATGTAGTTTCCGTTACGGTCCTTTACCTGCGTGCAACTGTATTCGTTATTGAGCTCGACGAAGCTGAGTTGCGTTCCATCAGTCGCGCGCACCAGCAGGTTGGTAGCGTTATCAATCAATTGTAGATAGGATGAGTCACCCGCTTCATAAACATTTGACGTGCCAACCTGCCGCAGTTCGACGCGTTGACCCGCGGGCGCGATCAGCAAGAAAGCGTTCTTCGCTGTTTGCGCGTTGAAGACCTTGCGCTGCACGGTGGGAAAGCCCAGCCGAAAGCCGGGACTCGGAAAGCCGTTGTCTTCATCGAAATGGATGTAGGGACCAGAACTCGTCCAGACCTGCGACGAGTAGGAGAGCATGAGTCCGAGGTCGAGCCCCGCGCGGCCCGGTAAACTCAACAGCGGCACACTCCAGTTAGCGTCGCGCGCCAGCAGTCCATGACCGGGTTGATTGCGAGGCTCTACCAGCGCGGTGATTAGCGAAGCAGCGTTAGCAGTGGCCGATCCGTTCTGGACGATACTCGCCAGTATGCCTGCGAACTCAGTCGACTCCTCAAACCCGCGCCGCACATTCTCGCGCCCGATTACAGGGACAAGATGTTCCCAGTAATCCCAGCCCGCGGCATCCGGTTCTCGCCTCAGGAAGGTCTTGTAAAGATCGTAGACGTACGAGTGATCGTCGCGATTACGCGCCGCATATTCAGCCGACTCAAACAGCGTCTTGCCCAGCGCAACTGCCGCCAGCTTCACCGACGTCTGACCCTGCACATAAGCAACACGCAACTGATCGTGCCAAAACGTCGCTTCGGTACTTCCCGGGGCCCGCAACAGGGCCATGCTGAAGAAGTTCTGCACAAACTGATCGTCGAGCAACGGTGGCGCTGGATTCACACGCCGGAGACGCGCGTGCGCACGCCGGATCCCTTCTTCGCCCACACGCCGCCCATCCCACGCCTGCGATGGAAGCTTCGATGAACGGAGTGTCGAAGGTATTGGCGCCGGCGGCTCACGCTCGACGCGCGACTCGTTTCGCACCGTATCCAAATTAGGAAACGAGCCCTCCGGCTTGCCGCGACGCGGCGGCGGTCCACCACGCCGGTCCTGAGCTGCTTCACTCACGACAAACGAAACCTGCGGCACCGGAAGCAGGGCAGTACAAAGCAATAAGGAAAGGGAAATTCGCCGAGCACGGGAATTCATAATGAGGTCTCCTGTGAGAGCCGGGGACAATAAGCTCGGTCATCAACTCCTTGCCGTGCGAGGCGACACGCTAAGAGTTAGTTCAGTGGGATCAACTCAGTGGGTGGACGCACTCTACGCCACACGCGATGAGTACGTCAATGAATTTTACGCTTGGCTAGAACTGTTGTGCGTCCACTTCGACTGCTGAACCAATCGAGATGGTGACGCGCATAGTATCGGGACGGCGATCGTATTCGGCTTTGACAAAGGCGCGATCCTGACGTAATGCCGATTCGAACTCTTCCAGCATTCGCTTATCTCGCGGAGCTCGAACCACGTCGACCAGCGATCCACGCCCATCACTAAACACGTCGGCAATGACAGTCATGTCGTCAGTATCAGCAGAGTAACTGGCACGCGTGTGTGCGTAGGCATGTGTCAGGGCAGCAAGTCCGCCACTTGGGTTTAGGGTAGGCGAGAGTTCGGACACGTCCGCACGCTTTCTTGCCAGGTCTTCCTGCTCGTGGAGATCGTATCCGGTTGTGTTCACTATCGTGATTCCGTTGCTCTGAAGCGCAGCCTCACGCAGTGCAACAAAATGCGGACGCAGGGCCGTAAACATCATGAAGAACATCAAGACTGAGGCAAAGGAGCCGACGGTGTAGGGCATGAGACGTGGCTCAAGAAAACGTGCAATGCGAATACCCAGAGACGGCTTGGGTGCCTTGCGACGAGCAGCAGCCTCAATCGTAATCAAATCGGTAATCGTTTCGGCCAGATATGGAGGTGGTATTGGCCGCGTCATTGATTTCAGTCTGCGAGTCAACGAGCGCAACTCTGCCACTTCGGCTCGACACACCGGACAACGATCCAGGTGCTCATCAATTGCTACGCGAGCCGGCAATGACACGCAGTCGTCCACATATAACGAAAGTGAGTGTCTTGTTTCTTCGCAAGTCATAATGGTAATGCTTCGGATGGCTGTTCAACCCCGGCTGCTCCCTTTAAGAAGCAACTCCGACAAGTTTAGGGCAACCCCTTCAGCTTGAAGTGAGCGATGCTTAACGGGTGTTGCTGGCCACGTTTTCAATACGCCCTCATCATGCCACTGGAAGCCTTGAGCCCGCCGTTTCCTCACTTCGACCCATTTGGCACCGAGTTTCGTGAGCCGGGGCTGTTCAGCCATCCGAATTACAAAGATCCTTCCAGCTTGCGCCGGAGTTCCTGGCGTCCTCGCGCCAGTCGAGATTTCACTGTCCCCACGCTGATGTCGAGCGCGGTCGCAATCTCTTCGTAAGTAAAACCTTCAATGTCTCTCAAGATCACCGCTTCGCGGTAAACGCGTTTCAAAGTACCTAATGCTTTTTTCAAAGCGCGATCGCGTTCATTCGCGAGCGTGTCCTGTTCGGGATCTCTGGCGGTCGTCGATTTAAGTGTTGCCACCAGACCAAGGCGCCCCCCGCCTATTTCAGGTGCGTCTAGCGAGACAGTTGCGTCACGACGTCGACGGCGCCACCAGCGCCACCGATTGCGCGCCTGGTTAATCGCAATGCGGTAAATCCACGTACGCAAATCAGCGTCACCTCTGAAATGACCGATGCTCTGGAAAGCCCGCAGGAACGTTTCCTGTGTCAGGTCGCGAGCTTCTTCAACGTTCTCGGTGAGTCGGTACAGCAGACCATAAATCTCGCCGGAGCGTTCGTTGACCAGGGTTTCGAAAGCGGCCGCGTCGCCACGCTTTAATCTTTCAATGAACTGTATCTCTGCGGCTGGCCGTGCCTCAGCTATGGGTGCCGGAGCAACCTGCTCTAATTCCACTTGCCCGCGGAGGACTATTGGTTCTCCGTAGCTCACTGATCACCCCCTGG
>DATENQ010000562.1:0-17045 GCA_035275005.1 Pyrinomonadaceae bacterium
CACCTTCCGCACGCTCGCACACGGTGGTCGCGACGCTTTCTACACAGGTGAAATAGCCAAAGCAATTGCTGACTACTGCGAGAAGAACGGTGGTTTCATTTCACTTGCAGACCTGGCAGCGCAGAAGTCAGAGTGGGTAGAGCCGATCTCGACCACTTATCGCGGTTACAAAGTCTATGAAATTCCACCGAACGGACAGGGCTTAACGGCCTTAATCACGCTTAACATTCTCGAGGGTTTCGATCTTGCAGCGTTGAGTAAACAACCTGCTCGCTACTATCACACGTTGATTGAAGCAACCAAACTGGCCTTCGCCGATCGCAATCGCTACATCGCCGATCCGGCTTTCTCCAATGTACCGGTAGTCGAGTTGCTCTCGAAAGAGTACGCGACCAAACGACGCGCCCTCATAAATCCGAACAAAGCACTCGATTCACCGCCTCCCGGAGCAATCAACGTGGGCAGCGACACTACGTACTTTACGGTCGTCGATAAAGACGGCAACGCCGTGTCGTTCATCAACAGTCTATTCGACTCATTTGGATCAGGTATTGTCGCTGGGGATACGGGAATCGTACTTCAGAATCGCGGCAGTTCGTTTTCACTGGATCGAGACCACCCTAACCATCTCGAACCCGGCAAGCGCCCTTTTCACACGATCATCCCGGCGATGGTTTTCAAAGACAACGAGCTGTTCATGTCATTCGGCGTTATGGGCGGCGGCATTCAGCCTCAAGGACATGTTCAGGTGTTAGTCAACATCATCGATCTGGGCATGGGGTTGCAGCAGGCGATTGATGCGCCGCGCTTCCGTTACATGAGCGGGAGAGACGTCCTGCTCGAAGATGAGATACCTGCAATTAACCGGCTGATGGCGCTGGGCCACCGGCGGGCTTCGCCTCCCGGAATACTCAGAGCATCGATGGGTGGTGGCCAGGCAATCATGATTGATCCGGTGAGCAAGACTCTGATGGGCGCGTCCGATCAACGCAAAGATGGACTGGCTATCGGTTATTGATTGACTACTCAAAATCCCAAAGGAGAGAAATGAAGATGAGGAGATTATTGTTGGTCCTCGCGTTTCTAATTATCTGTATGGGAACGATTATGGCCCAGGAAGGAACTGCCGACCCTGATTACTATCCACTGGGATATCCAGGTAAGACATGGACCGGCTCAGTCACTGCTTTCGACAATGAGCAACGCACGCTGACCTTAACCAGCGATGATAAGAAGACGACGTTTGTGGCGTTTATTCCAGACTCGCCTTACGAGAGACGACGCGATGCTCGTAATTATCGTGTCATCGATTTCCCATATGACAAAACAGCTAAAACTCAAGTGTTCCAATACCTCGGCCCAGGTGGTGCCGGCACTTTACTTCCGGAAGGCGACCTTACTGGAATGAAGCGTCGAAACAATCCCACAGGATCGAGCATAGGGGACTTCACTGATTTTATGGGACGCCGCCTCACCGTTTACTTCACGGCGCGTGAACGTGAGGTGAATAGTAAGAAGGAAAAGTTTAACGATGTATGGCGCATCAGGATTCTGTGAGCCGCTAATATCAGCAGTGAAGCGAGGGAAGGATATGACGCTTAAACGGATGGACAACGTCCTCATCGTGGTCGACGACCTTGAGGCTGCGAAAGCGTTCTTTTTCGAGCTTGGTATGGAGCTGGAGGGTGAGATGCCACTCGAAGGACCCTGGGTGGACCGGGTCGTTGGGCTCGAGAATGTTCGATCCGAAATCGCGACGCTGCGGACCCCGGACGGCCACGGTCGGGTTGAGCTGGCCAAGTTCCACGCGCCGGCTGCGGTCGGAGTTGAACCCAAAAACGCACCAGTGAATACGCCGGGCATACGCCGGATCATGTTCGCCGTCGAGGACGTTGATGACGTCGTCGAGCGCTTGTGCGCCCATGGTGCCGAGCTCGTGGGCGAAGTCGCGCAGTACGAGAACAAGTACCGGCTATGTTTTATCCGTGGCCCCGAGGGCATCATTCTAGGTCTTGCCGAAGAGCTTGGTTAAGGCGTGTCTGACCTTTGACGCCTTTTCGCAAACACCACGAAAACAGCTCCCAAAATCAGCAGGAGAGGGGCCAGCCAGGGCATGCGGAGATCAGCCACTCGATGCAGATTAAGTATAGCCGCTGCGACTGCCGCAACCAGGAGCAGGATTCCAATCAAGCGGAGAAGTGCAGGATTCATAAGCCACCTTCAGGATCGAGATTAGAAAGATGTGTTACCAATCATAGTCATTAGTCGCCTAATTTGGGAAAGCTGCGCGAGGCCGGGGCTCCGTCATCGACTGCCTGACGACTTAATCAGAACCTGAGAAGATCGAAAGGTTGTTTGATTCGTTCAGCTCCAAAGAAGTCTCGACGCGGAGAAGAATGTAAATTAGCGAGTGTGCGAGGCTACTTATAGTCTGGTTCGCGTTTACCGCAATCTTGCAGTCCTTTGCTTATCACAGTATTTTCCCCTCGGTCGCTTAAATCCCTGCGGAGAGATGAGATGAGAGTAAAGGTTGCCGTGTGTTTCGGAGTAGTGATGGCTTTGTTTGGCTTGCCGGTAGTGGCAAAGATGAGCGTGTCGAAAACACAGCGGAAACTGTCGATTGACCGTCGAGTCGATGAGTTGCTGTCGCAGATGACGATCGAGGAAAAGGTGGGCCAACTCAACCAGCTCTTCTACTTCAAACAGTTCATGAAACCAGAAATGATTGAGCCCGACATTCGCGAAGGCAAGATCGGCTCTCTCCTGTTCGTCACCGATCCGGCAATCATCAACCGGTTTCAGAAAGTTGCCATTGAGAATTCGAGACTGAAGATCCCGCTCCTCTTCGGGTTCGACGTCATTCACGGCTTCCGAACTGTTTTTCCTGTGCCATTGGCGATGGCGTCATCGTGGGACCCCGCACTGGTTGAGGAAGCTCAAAGCGTCGCGGCGAGCGAGGCGAGGGCTGTTGGCATTCGTTGGACCTTCGCGCCGATGGTTGATATCGCGCGGGACCCGCGTTGGGGCCGCATCGTTGAGGGCGCGGGCGAAGATCCTTTTCTCGGTGCTCGAATGGCCGCTGCTCAAGTGCGTGGTTTCCAGGGCCAGGAACCATCGAGCCCAGGCCGACTGCTTGCCTGCATGAAACATTTCGCGGGTTACGGTGCTGGTAGTGGCGGACGCGACTACGACTCTGCTTACATCGCGGATGCGGAACTCTACAACGTCTACTTACCTCCGTTCAAAGCTGCCGTTGACGCTGGAGTCGGAAGCGCGATGTCGGCCTACATGAATCTTAACGATGTGCCGGCGACCGGGAACACTTTCCTCTTGCGCGATGTGCTGCGCAAGGAGTGGGGATTCAAAGGCTTCGTCGTGAGCGACGCCAATGCCGTAGGCAATCTCGTTACGCACGGCTTTGCGGAGGATAAATCGGACGCGGCTTATCGCGCGCTGACTGCGGGTATTGATATGGAGATGTCAATACCGGGGGACGCTATCGCAAGTGCGTATGCAGCGAGTCTTACCAGGCTGGTCCAGGAAGGCCGAGTCACTAAAAGTCAGATCGACGAGGCCGTGCGTCGCATTCTGGAAGCGAAGTTCAAGCTTGGTCTCTTCGAAAATCCTTACGTCGATGAATCACGCATAGCGACGATTCACAACAACCCCGAGCACCGGCGACTGGCGCGGGTAGCCGCTCAGCGTTCGATGGTGCTGCTTCGCAACGAAGGCAACGTTCTTCCGCTCGTCAAAGGCGATCCGAAGGTTTCATCTATTGCGGTCATTGGACCACTAGCCGATTCCAAACGGGACATTCGCGGCTCGTGGACCTTCGTCGATGACGTCAATAGCGCCGTCACTGTGTTCGAGGGGATTCGAGCAAAGGTCGGATCGGTGGTAAAAGTGGAGCATGCACCGGGCGTAGACATTGCTCGTGTTCATCCCTCTATCTTCGAATTAATAAACGGTCGGCGCCCCCCAGCCTGGAGTGAGGCGCAGAAGCAAGCAGAGTTTGAGAAAGCGGTGTCGCTCGCTCGTTCGTCCGACGTCATCGTCATGGTGCTTGGTGAACACGAAGAGATGAGCGGTGAGGCGGCGTCTCAGTCAACGCTTGACCTGCCCGGCCGGCAGCTTGAGCTACTCAAAACCATCTCAGGTTTGGGGAAACCCGTGGTGCTCGTGCTCATTAATGGTCGTCCACTCGAGATCTCATGGGCCGCCGCCAACATTTCTGCAATTCTTGAGGCGTGGCATCCTGGTACTGAAGGTGGAAACGCTGTCGCTGACATTCTCTACGGCGATGCTACACCCGGCGGTAAACTCCCTGTGACGTGGCCACGGAGCACCGGACAGATCCCGATCTATTACGCACACCACCTCACTCAAGAACCGGCGACGAAGAAAAACTTCACCTCACGCTACTGGGACATCCCCAGCTCTCCTCTTTATCCGTTCGGCCACGGTCTAAGCTACACGACCTTCAGCTTCTCGAACCTGCGCGTGAGCAAGCCGGAAGTAAAAGTCGGGGAGAGCACGGAAGTATTGGTGGACGTAGAGAACACCGGGCAACGAGCTGGTGAGGAAGTCGCACAGCTTTATATTCACCAACGTTACGGAAGCGCATCGAGACCGGTGCGCGAGCTTAAAGGCTTTGAGCGCGTCACACTTGCACCGGGCCAAAAAAGAACTGTTCGTTTCACGTTGGGTAAGCAGGAATTAACGTACTGGAGCGGCGCAGTCAAAGCGTGGGTGCAGGAACCGGCAGGTTTTGATTTGTGGGTTGGTGCAGACGCAACCGCTCCTCTAACAACGACGTTTCGGGTGGTTGCCGCTAAGTGATTAACCTCATATCACAAATGCCGGCAACTTTGACGGCGAAATCAAGGTTGCCGTAAGTTTTCTTCAGTCGAGGCACCGGCTCGAACTTAACCTCTAACCGGCAATAACTTGAACGAGATAAAATCAAACAGGGAACCGGACCATGCGTGAAGCCCCTGCTTTGTGGTAAGTTGCGTGCGCGATCCGCTCAAGCGCAGCGTTCGGCGCCTTGAATATTTTTACCACTTCAGTCATGGGTGCGGAGCCAATATTGATGAGCGTTTGTAAAAGGCCTCAATGCCTGGGTTCTCGATCCGATGTTGCGGAAATCTTCACAGATCAGATTGGGTCAGTCGGTCAATCAAACACTGCGTGCGTTGACTTAGAACATCCACAAGAAACGCAAAAAGGTCACTCGTGAATACTTCCTCAGCACGCCCGAAAAGTCGTACTACGGAGCGGCGGATCGAAATGTCAGGCGACTATAGAAGTAAATTATTCTCTTCCTATAATGCGACGCATGTATCGCACCTGGATGCTGATGATGAATCGAAGCTTGTGTTTTTCCGGGAATATACCCGCGTCAATTATCTTCAGCATCTTGGAAATCTGGACGGAAACTCAGCGGAAATCTTAGAGATTGCTTGTAATAAGGGTTATCTGCTGGCAGCATTACATTCTCTCGAATTTAAGAAATTATTTGGGGTAGATCTCTCACCTCTCGATGTTGAGAAAGCCAAACAGATTGTTCCAGCCGCTGAGATCTCATACGCGGATGCTCTCGATTATCTTGACGAGAACGTTGAAAAGTTCGACGTTATTATTCTCAAGGCGGTATTGGAGCACATACAGAAGGATCAAGTTATTCCCCTGTTAGATCGGATCAAATCAAGTCTTAAACCAGCGGGCATGGTCATCGTTGACGTACCGAACATGGACTGGCTTTTTGCTCAGCATGAACGCTACATGGATTTTACGCATGAGGTGGGGTTTACGCGCGAGAGTCTAGCTCAAGTCATGAGACAAGTATTCAGCAGTGTTCATATTGAAAAAGGCAAGCCGGTTATGGGTTCGGGGCTCAAATCCCGATTTGAACTGCAATTACGCGCTATTTTGGTGCTCTCGTTGAATCTGGTGTTTAGACTTATTGGTGAAGGCGCTTCCGATACCTGGTGGGATAGTAGAAGTATTATCGGCATAGCTAAAAACGATTAAAGTAGAGCTGGGTGATTGTTGCCTAACGAGTAACTTGCGACACCTTAGGGCCGCGGATTTCGCGGATGGATGCGGATTCAATCTGCGATTCATCCGCGAAATCTGCGGCTTATATGATCTGAGTTAAGAGACGACCATACCCGCGAGCAACTCACCTTCAATTACTGCAATCTGATCGTCGACTATTCCGTATAGGTTCGACTCGCCGCAACGAGTCAAAGCAAAGTGCTTCGCTGTGTTTGCAAGTAGTTTGGGATGCCGGGAATTTTCGAGCATTCCCATAAGCACGAACAGCGCCGCCGCCGATTCGTCGCCGGCCCAGCAGATCATCTCTGTCAGTGCTTCGATCTTTTCTTCGTTTATCACAGCGTCGTTGGATTGTGGCTCAAGCGAGAAGTCGACTGTCTCGATGATCGGTTTACCTGCATCCGCGCGTCGCACGAGCGAGCCACGGATCGTTCGTCTCCAAACCGTAACGAACAATTGCTCGCCACGGCGGATCGATCGACGTGTCGTTTATCACAGACTGCGCTCTTCGTTTAAGAACATTGCTGATGATGGTTGATTCTGTGTCGTGAGGTGTTTCGCGCATGATTGCGCTACTATCAGTAACCATGATTGTCATCCTTTCTGTTGAAGGTTGATAGTCTAGGGCTGGCTTTGTGTTGGTACCACAAGTCGGCCCGCTTCACTTGTGAAGGGGTCTTCGCACCATAGCATAATTATTTTCGCTTATGAACCGTTTGTTTATGTTTTCGGTTGCTCTGACCTTTCCCTTTGTCGGATTGATACTGACTCAGCAGCCTAATCGATCACCGTCGATAGATTCGTTTTTTCCATCGTCGACAGCTATTCGGATTTGTCCGTTCCACCCGCCCACTTCGCTTTCCGATGACCCTGAAGTGGCATTGGTTGTGAATGCAACCGATCCCGATGGTGACTCGCTCCGTTACGAGTATTCAACGACCGAAGGGACTATTTCAGGTAGAGGTAAATCAGTCGTTTGGGATTTGCGCAGCGTGCCGTATGGGCCACATAAAGTTAGCGTTACGGCCGCAGACGGAAAGGGAGGCAAAGTTGAAGCTTCCTTGACCGTGACTACTATCGATTCGGGGGCTTGTGACCCGCCACCTCCACCGTGTCCGGTGATCAAAGTGTCGAGTTCGGTTTTGCGGCAGGAGACGGTAGCGCCGCAATTCACACTCAAAGACGTGAACGGACGCACCGTGCGGTTGGGTGACTACAAGGGGAAAGTAGTCGTTATTAACTTTTGGGCTACCTGGTGTCCACCGTGTCGCGCGGAAATGCCGGAGTTAGTACGACTTCAACGCGAGCACGGCAAAGAAGGTCTGCAAATTATTGGAGTCACTTACCCACCCGAGAACAAAGCGCGCGTGCAAAGATTTGCCAGAAGTCTCAAAGTTAACTACCCTATAATCCTCGGCACCCGTGAATTCAAAGCCCGTTTTAGTTCAGAGGAGACTCTGCCTCTAACCGTCGTGATCAATCGCGACGGCAAAGTAAGCGACATAATCAGCGGTATACTTCTTCGCGAGGAGTTCGACGAAAAGATCAAGCCGCTATTAATAAAGGAGAACTGAGAAATGCTAAGACGAATCACTACGCTCGTTGTCAGTGGTGTCATGGTTGTGACGCTCGGCGTGATTACAGCCGCAGCTTTCACCAAGACGGTTACCATCAAGGTTGACGGAATGACGTGCTCGAAATGCTCTGCCTCGGTTTCGAAAGCGCTCAAGGCTACCGAGGGTGTTGAAGACGCACAGGTGAGTTCTGAGAAGGGCGAGGCCGTCATCAAATACGACGATCAGAAGTTAAGCGAAACCAAGCTGCGTGAGGTTATCAACAGCACTGGTTTTAAAGCAGTGGCAGAGAAGGGCCAATAAAATCTTTTATTGACGATCCGACTCGTCAAAGGTGTTATGCCCGGAACCTGCGAAAGCAGGCAACGCCAGGTAAGTTGTGCGCGGAACCTGCTTCGCATGTTCCGCGCACATAGACTCAACGTACTGCTGTCGCAGTAAGTTCTCCTGCCAGATTGGTTCCTAGCAAAGTCTTGATTGTTGCCAACGGCGCTGAAGCATCAGTAGCAATAAGCACTGTTAACTTCGTCAGGGCTGCTATTGCCGTCATATCGAATCCGCTCAACACACCGGCTCCTCTCAACCATGCTCCAGTCGCGTACGCGTTGTAGTTAACATCCCCTGCATAAACCTGCGTGCAGTCGATCATAATTATGCCCTGCGTATTGAAAGTTCCCAGCAACGTTTTCATTTGCGGGAAGTCCGGAATATTTCCCTCGCCAAATGATTCGAAAACAATTCCTTTGAGCGGTGGTGAAATACTCTGAAGCTGAGTGAGCATGCTTACTGCCAGCGAGGCTCCGGAATTTGTGTTGTAGTAAGCCGGGAAAAATGGAAACTGGATGACTGACTGTGAATCGATGTTATTCGCAACGGCGTTTAATTGTTGCGCGATGGCGTTGAGGTTGTTGTCGAGCGCAACGGCGGAGCCTGGCTGAGGCAATATCAATGCGTCATTCAGCTTGGGGAGAACGCCGTATCGCCCGAGTGACGGAAGATTAGGCGATGAGAAAGCGGCAAACTGGCTGGCATTACTCTTAACAGCTCGATTGCCGCGATACAGGTTATCGTCGAAATACAAACCAACTTCGGGTATACCGAAAGTCATGAATTCCACCGCGCCGAGCACGTTGCGAAGAGCGTCGGTGTTGTACAGCAAAGAGCAGTTGGAGCCGTCTTGATAGAACAGGGGCAACTGCGAACCGGTAACAAAGACCGGCTTTGAAAGTCCCGGAAGCAGAAACGACAAAGCCGAGGACGTGAAAGCCATCGTGTCAGTCCCGTGGAGGATCAGGAAGCCATCGTAGTTCGCATAATTAATCACAATCTTCTGCGCTATCGTGACCCAATCAGAGGGCTGCATGTTTGTGCTGTCGAGCACAGTGTGAAACCAGTCGTACGAGATGCTGCTTCCGGGTATTTGTGTCGTGATAATGCTTTCAACATTGCTTCGAAAAGCGGCTTCGAATTGCGGGCCTTGCATGGGTGAAAGCGGGGTGCCCACGCTGCCGATGGTGCCACCTGTGTAGAGCAAGTAAATATTCATGGTTCTGTTTTTAGGCACACTCGAGCGCCGACACTAGCGAGCACAGCTGATGATTGAGTATTAATGCTGAAAGAGAGCCCGAGTTAACTTCCGCCGGCGACGCAGTAAATCAATCGCATCCAGGCGTCGACGTTTTCCAACAAATTCTCACCGGTCAGCGGGCAGATGTTATCGCACTCGATAATGTCGTCGCCGCGGCAATACTTCTCGTTACCAGGCGCCCAGTGAACGTCGATGTTGGCCATGTGTCCCGCTTCATGAATGAACGTGGTGGCGCTCGTTGTGCCTGGCTGCATGAAGTAGAACGGGCACAACAAAATGTAGTTCAAGTCGTCTGTGGTTACCGCGACAAAGTTGTGAGTGCCATCATTACATTCCTTCACGTCACATGTCGCTCCAAGCACGTTTTGACCGACGACGAGACCTTCGAGTTTCGTTTTAATTCGAAGGAAGTGGCTGTCAAGCGTCTCAAAAGACACCGGCTGTTTGAAAGTTTTTTCCGCCCTGCGCAAGTGATACGGGTCTCGATGGGCCAGGTTTGAGTAGGCCTTGGATGTAATGGATCTCGCAGTTTGGATCCCGAAACTTGCTCTGGCTACTTCGCGTGATGTGAATGGCTTTCTTTGAGGTTTTGTCGGGTCGGGTTCGCCCGCGCATTGGTGCGCCTGGTGCCACTCGTAGTCGCGCTTCTCTTCCGGGGTCCGATCGTCTTTAGCGGGTTCATCGGCGCGCATCGCCAACGCTCGCCAGACAGGATTTTGTCGCGCGCTGTTTTTGCTGACGGGTGGACCGCTACATCCGCAATCTCCCGACTTCCGATCCTGGCGGTAATCACTCGATGCGAACATTTGAATTCTCCCGACTAACGAAGGCTATCTTCTATCCAAAGAAACTCAGTTAGTCAATGTTACAATCCTCGCGATGTCACGCTACATTGATTTAGCTACATGGCCGCGTCGCGCGGTGTTTGAGTTTTATCTCCCGTTTGATAAGCCATACTTCAACGTCTGTACGCGTCTCGACGTCACGAACCTGCTGGCCGAACTAAAGAAACGGAAAGGCACCAGCATTTGGTTGACTTATCACTACTTCGCGCTCAAAGCAGCGAACGAGATCGAGCCGTTTCGCTATCGACTGCGCCAGGGCAAGGTATTGGTCCATGACGTCATCAACGGCGGCAGCACTCTTCTCCTACCGGACGAAACCTTCACGCTCGTCTACTTCGACTACGCCGAGAGCTTTTCAAAATATATGGAAGGCGCTTCGCGAGCGGTTGAAGCGATACTAAACGGCGACCGCGCCTTCAGACCGCGCCACGAAGACGATGCGCGCATCCATTGCACAACGTTGCCGTGGATCTCCTTCACCAGTTTCTCTCACGCGCGACGTTGGGGACGCGAAGATTCAGTTCCCAAGATCTCGTTCGGCAAGTTTGCAAACGAGAACGGGCGCACGCTCATGCCGTTTTCAGTCGAGGTACACCATTCGCTCATGGATGGTCTGCACGTCGGACGTTACATCGCGCGCATTGAAGAGATGCTCGCGCAGCCAGAAGCCTTCCTCGACTAGTCAAACTATGCGCAAACTCGTTGTCGTCGTCATACTGCTGCTCCTGCTAGGCGGTTCGGCTGCTTTCCTCGTCTACCGTTTTACACGCAAGCCTCTGCCGACACCGGTTGGTTGGAAAGCTCACGTAACGACTGTCGTGGGCGACGGTTCGCCGCTTGTGCTGTCAGATCCGTTTGGCGTCGCGGTGGCTGCTGATGGATCGATCTATTTCAGTGATGCGGGCGATTACAACCGCATTCAAAAGATCGCGCCCGACGGTAACGTAACGACTGTCGCGGGCGGCGCGAGGGAAGGATTTGGAGACGGCGCCGGAAGCCAGGCTTTATTCAACACTCCATCCGCGATCGCGATCGCACCGGATGGCAACCTCATCATCGCCGACACGGGAAACAACCGCATCCGACGAATGACGCCCAACGGTCAGGTTTCAACTGTGGCCGGCGATGGCACAGGCGGACAATTCAATGGACCGATAGGCGTTGCTGTCGATGCAAGTGGCAACATTTATGTGGCCGATAGTTATAACGATCGAATTAGACTGATTACACCGGATGGCCAGGTCAGCACCATAGCAGGGAAGGGAATTCCCGGTTATGCAGACGGCGATCGCAATACGGCTCTCTTCGACACGCCCAGCGGCATTATCGTCGCGAACGACAACTCCATCATCGTGGCTGACACCGGTAACGATCGTCTTCGTCGAATAAGTCCGGATGGAAATGTCACTACATTGCCGGTGACAGATCTTTCTTCTCCAATCGGTCTGGCGATCACGCACGATAACTTTCTGTACGTAACCGAACTGGATCAATCGCGCGTGGTTCAGATCGCGCCCGATGGTGCTACCCACGTGATCGCCTCCAGCTTCAACCAACCTACGGGGATAGCCATCGCGCCAGGCGACGATGGGCCACCAAAGTTGTACGTTGCTGATAGCGGCAACTATCTGGTTCGCAAACTCGATCCGGCGCCACCTTCCGGCGCTGCCGCTTCGATCGATCCGCGTCCGAATCTCACAAACGAAACGTTACGCCAGCAGTCACTGTTGTGGCCGGTCGATCCGCAACAAAGCCCACACGAAGTTGTCGCGACAATGGGCGAAGTACGTGGCAGTTTTGACTCCGACGATAGCCGTCATCATCTTCATAGCGGACTCGATGTCTTCGGCCCTTACGGTGAAGTCGTGCGCGCGGTGCGTTCGGAGAAGGTCACGACTCCACTCTCGAACTGGGGCTTCGACTCCCTCAACGAAGGATTTCGTGCGGGCGTAGTCTCGTACATTCACATCCACGTCGGCCGCGACAAGGATGGAAAGATGTTTGACGATCCGCGTTTTGTTCCGGTGAATGACGCGGAAGGCAAGCTCGCGCGCGTGCGTCTCCGGCGCGGTACGCGCTTTCAACCCGGTGATGTTGTCGGCACGATTAACAAGATGTATCACGTTCATCTGAACGTGGGCCCGCCGCGCGGCGAGATCAATCCGCTTTCGTTGTCGCCAATTGGGTTCGCAGATAGTATTCCGCCGGTTATCGAGAAGGATGGCATCCAACTGTTTGACTCGTCGGGGGCCCGCCTCACTGCGAAACAAGATCAGCGTCTGTTGGTGAATGGTCAGGTACGCATCGTTGTCGACGCGTTTGATCGGAACAACATGAGTCCCGACCGCCGCCGGCTCGGTCTTTACAAACTGGGTTACCAGGTTCTGAACGCCGACGGCACGCCCGCCCCCGGTTTCAATGAACCGCGCATCAACATTCTCTTCAACCGCTTGCCGGCTGATCGTGAGGCAACGAAAGTCGCATATGCGTCCGAGAGCGGAATCACAGTCTACGGCAGCAAGATCACGCGATTTCTGTACGAGGTGACGAACACCGTTAAAGACGGGCAAGTGGCGCCAGGCATTTGGGATACATCGCAGTTGCCAAAAGGCGACTACGTGCTGCGGATCATCGCTGCTGATTATTCCGGCAACGAGGTCACCGAGGGCCGCGACGTTTTGATCAGGCTCGGTGTTAATCCGTGAAAATCTGTGGCAAGATATGACTTGACCAACACGACTCCAAACTTCATCACACAAGCGCTTGAAGAGGACATCGGATCAGGCGATGTCACTACCAACACAATTGTGCCCGCGGACGCTTCGTTGCGTGGCCGGATCGTCGCCAAACAAGATGGCGTTGTTGCGGGTCTAGAGATAGCCAAGCAGGTCATGCTGGCGCTGGACCAGCGCATTAAGTTTGACGCGCAAGTCGAAGACGGAGCGAAGGTTACCAGAGGAACAGTATTGGCAAATGTCGAAGGTCCAGCGCGCGCATTACTCACCGGTGAACGCACCGCACTGAACTTCCTGGGCCGAATGTCTGGTATCGCCACGTTGACGAGAAAGTTCGTCGACGCTGTCTCAGGCACACGAGCAGTGATTCTCGACACGCGCAAGACTGCGCCCGGCCTGCGAGCGACCGACAAACTGGCCGTTCGACTTGGCGGTGGACAAAACCACCGCACCGGCCTTTTTGACATGGTATTAATAAAGGACAACCACATCGACTTTGCCGGCTCAATAACCGCTGCCGTCGAGCGCGTCCGCGCCTCCAACACCGGGCTTGAAATTGAAGTTGAAACACGTACGCTGGACAATGTACGCGAGGCGCTTGCGCTCGGCGTGGAACGCATCCTGCTCGACAACATGTCGAGCGAGACGATGCGCGAGGCGGTCACGATCTGCGAAGGCAGGGCAAAACTCGAGGCGTCTGGCAACGTTACGCTGGATAACGTTCTCGAAGTTGCCGGCACTGGCGTCGACTACATTTCCGTCGGCGCTTTGACGCATTCGCCGGTTGTTTTTGATGTCAGTCTGAAGTACGTGGCATGACAAAGGTTTGAAAAGATGATTACTGATAGAACCACTGGAGAGATGTATGAGAAGTTGAGCCGGATGCTGGCGGACACTGTGCCGGATTTTGAGCTTCGTCTCAAGGCGGAGCTGGCAGTTGAGATCAACCGGCTCAAAGTTGAGAAGAACGCCGTCATACTGGGCCATAACTACATGGAACCGGCGCTTTTCCACTCGATTCCGGATTTTGTCGGCGACTCGCTCGAGCTCAGTCGGAAAGCCGCTGAGACTGACAAAGACATCATCGTTTTTTGCGGAGTGAAGTTCATGGCGGAGACGGCAAAGATTCTCAATCCGAGCAAAAAGGTGCTCATCCCGTCTGAGAAAGCCGGCTGTTCACTCGCCGCCAGCATCACGGCTGAAGACGTGCGTGAGCTGAAGCGAAGGTTTCCGGGCGTGCCTGTAGTGACTTACATCAACACTTACGCGGACGTGAAGGCTGAGTCGGATATCTGCTGCACGTCATCGAATGCAGTGGCGGTGGTCAAGTCGCTAAACACCGACAAGGTAATTTTCATTCCGGATGAATATCTCGCCGGTAACGTCGCACGCGAAACCGGAAAACAGATCATCTTCCCGACGCGCGATCCGAAGGTGCATTTTCCAAACGAGCTCGATTATCAGATGATTGGCTGGCCGGGGCGTTGCGAAGTCCACGACAAGTTTAGTGTTGAAGATATTCAGAACGTCAGAAAGCAGTTTCCCGATGTGGTGATCCTGGCGCATCCGGAGTGCAGTCCTGAAGTGGTTGCGGCTTCAGACTATTCGGGTAGCACGACGGCGATGATTCGATACGTCGAGAAAACCAATGCGCCGCGCTACCTGCTGCTGACGGAGTGTTCGATGGGCGACAACGTGGCGGCTGCGAACCCGGAGAAAGAGATGTTGCGCCTGTGCAGTGTACGTTGCCCGCACATGAATCAGATCACGCTCGAAGATACGCTCGAGTCGCTACGGAAAGAGCAGTTTGAGATCTTCATCGATGAGGACATTCGCAAACGCGCGTTGCGTGCGGTTGAGCGAATGCTCGAGATCGGACGAGAAGATTGAACGCGAAGTTGACCCGACGCTACCGCGTTACGGTATTGACCCGATCAAAGCGCAGTAAAGTCGGGTCAGTACCGTAACGCGGTAGAGTCGGGTTACCTCTGGAAATCAAGAGCAATCGAAGATGACAAACACCGAGGTTCTAATCATCGGTTGCGGTATCGCCGGAGCAACCGCGGCTTTACGTCTGGCTCGAAATCCCGAGCGCCAAATCACCATCATCACGCGCGCGCGTGAGGTGCAGGAATCCAACACGCGTTACGCGCAGGGCGGCATCATCGGGCGCGGTCCCGGCGACACTTCCTCGTTACTATTCGCAGACATTATGGCGGCCGGCGCGGGCGTAACCTCACCCACAGCCGCGCGCATTCTTGCCGATGAAGGTCCGCCGTTGCTGAACGAAGTGCTCGAACGCACGGCGCACGTTGTTTTCGATCACACAGAAGACGGCGCGCCTGTTTGGGGACAGGAAGCAGCGCACTCGCGCCGGCGGATTCTTCATGTCGGCGACTCAACCGGCCTAGCGATAATCAACGGCCTGGTTGCCGCACTGGCCAACTATCCAAACATCAAGATCAAATCAGAAGCCACTGCGGTAGATCTGATCACGTTTCCTCATCATTCACGCAACCCACTGGACAACTATCGCGAAATCTCATGTCACGGTTGTTATGTCTTCGATCGCAGTGAGAAGACTGTGCATCGATATCTCGCCAATGCGACGGTCCTTGCCACTGGCGGGCTGGGAAGGATTTATCGAAACACGACGAATCCGGTTGGAGCGCGTGGCGATGGATTGGCGATGGCGCATCGTGCCGGGGCAAGGATCGCGAACGCCGAATATGTTCAGTTTCATCCAACCGCGCTGGCTGCGCCGGGCGCTGAAGGACTGCTGATCAGCGAGGCTGTGCGTGGTGAGGGTGGCGTGTTATTGACGCCGGAGTTGCGTCCTTTTATGGACCGCTATTCGCCGGAGTGGAAAGACCTTGCGCCGCGCGACGTGGTGGCGCGCGCGATTCATCACGAGATGGAGGCGAAGGGTTACTCCTTTGTTTTGCTTGATATCGCCTCACACATGCCCGCCGAGAAGATTCGTGAAAGATTTCCGTTCATTTATGAGCAGTGTTTAAAAGTTGGACTCGATATCTCGCGCGAGCCTGTGCCGGTAGTGCCGGCGGCGCACTATTTTTGCGGCGGTGTGCTGGTTGACGAGTGGGCACGTTCGACCATTCGTAATTTGTATGCGGTGGGTGAAATCAGTTGCACGGGCGTGCATGGCGCGAACCGTCTGGCGTCAACGTCGCTTTTGGAAGGGCTGGTGTGGGGAAATCGCGCTGCGCAGGAGATCGACCGAGCGCTTTCCGAGACTGGTGGGCAGAGACCGGATTTTGAAGACATTCCACCGTGGGATGAGAGTGGGTTGAGAGACGAACCAGACCCGGCTTTGATTCAGGGCGACATGCAGACGATTCAAAACATCATGTGGCACTACGTTGGGCTGGTGCGCAGTGGCGATCGTTTGTCGCGCGCGATTCGTGAGTTGCGTCACTTGTGGAACGAGATTGAGACGTTCTATCGCAGCACGAAACTTTCGGACGGGTTGATTGGTCTGCGCAATGCGGTTGAAGTGGCGCTTATCGTGGCCCAGGCGGCGCAGCACAACCGGCAAAGTCGCGGCTGCCACTACCGGCAGGATTCAGTTTCCGTTACTGGCGACCGGTTGATTTGAGGAATTCCACCATCTCGGGGTGATTGCGCTCTTGCGCGTACGCCATCGGGGTCTTTCCGTCCTTACTCATGGCGTTGATATCTGCTCCGTGTTCCAGCAACAGCTTTGCTGATTCCAGATTGCCGCGCGCGGCGGCGGTGTGAAGTGGCGTTAGATCGTTTTCGGCTTTTGCGTTGACGTCCGCGCCATGGTCGATCAATGCGCGAGCGATGTCGTTTCGTTGTGAGGCCAGGGCTGAGGCGAGTGGCGTTAGTTTCATCGTTTCTCGCGAGGCGGCGTTGACCGGAGCGCCGGCAGCAAGGAGCGCGTTGACAACGTCCGCGCGACTGAAAAATGCAGCGAGGCTGAGCGCCGTGAAACCATCGGGCGAATAGCTGCTAACCAGAGTCGGATTTTCCTTAATAAGTGCCTCAACTCTCTTTGTCTGGCCCGTAGCGGCAGCCTCAAATATATTGAGTTCAACGCCTGAAGCTAATAGCGCGTCAACAACGTCTCGCTTGCCGTGATAAGTGGCTTTCATAATCACCGAAAGCCCGCTTTGATCTTTTGCGTTGGCCAGCGACGGATCTGCACGCAACATTTCTTTTACTTTCGCAACGTCGCCTTGCGTTGCGGCGTCAATAAATT
>DATENQ010000563.1:0-10052 GCA_035275005.1 Pyrinomonadaceae bacterium
CCACCCGCTTATGATTAACGAGCAGGCCGCGCCGTCGCAGCTCTGCGGTCACGCGTCGATAGCCGTAGCGACGTCGATGTTCCAGCAACGATCTGTTGAATTGTAGAACGTACCTCCATCTCTTCTTCGACCGGCAAACGCTCCTGCAAGCGAGCGATAGAATCCGGCGCGACTTACCTGGGCCAAGTAACACATCCGTTCAATACTCAGACTGCCTTGCAAAGACATCACTTCCCGGATTTGGTCGTAGATGCCTTCACGCCAGAGCCGCCGCTCTGCTGGCGTCGCGCCTCGACTTTTTGCAAGGCACCTTTGAAAAAATCTAGTTCCCGAGTTTTCTCGGCCAGCGCACGCTTGAGTTGGCTGACCTCTTTACGCAAGGTGGATTCACGTGAGGTTTGTGGTGGCGGCCACTCGCTCTTATCCGGTGGATCGAGTTGATCGCGCCAGCGGTACAACAGCCGCCGATGAATATTCAGTTCCTGGGCCAGCGCCACGATGTCGTCGCATTGTTTCATGCGCTCGACGCACATGCGCCGAAACTCATTCGAATACCGTCCCACTCGTCTCTTGGCCACTTGCAGCTCCTTTCTCTGCTAAGTGTGCCTATTTCGAGTGTCTCAATCTAGGGGTTCAGTCCAAAGCAAACGGGCAGCCTTTTATGACTGCCCGTAACTTATTTATCCCATTGGTGCACCCGGCATGATTCGAACATGCGACCCCCTGATTCGTAGTCAGGTACTCTATCCAACTGAGCTACGGGTGCGAAGGCACTAATACTAAAGGTTGCGCAACAATATGTAAAATGCGGCCAATTAACGGGCGAAATAGCCAGGTTTGGTGCGCGCCGTCAGGTCGGTATACGTTACTTCAACTTTGATCTCATGCCACTTCCCGCGCGGCCGTTCGCCCTGTGGTTGATAGGCGACTGTGTAGAGTGTGCGGAGATTGGCGGCTACCTCGCGATAGAGCTGCGCCATGTATTGCAGTTTGTTGATCTCGATCAATCCCCCACCAGTACGATCAGCCAGCGATTGCATACGCGCCCGCGCCGCGGCATAAATCCCGACGATGTTTGGCGTCTGTATCGGCAGCCTGGTCGGATCTCCGGATGGCAGCGCCAACGGATAAATCGTAACGCCCTGTCGATCGGCAGAGGCCAGCACGTTATTCAGATCCGCGCTCGACTGCGGGTTGATTGTCGCCAGCGCTTCCGCATCGGTTTGCGCTTTTGACAGCGTCGCGCGATCCGCGTTGCGATGACCGGTGTCCAGGCCGTCGGTTAATACGACGATGGCTTTGCGGCGCTTGCCTTCCTTCTCCAGTTCTTTGAGCGCAAACTTCAGCGCTTCGTAGAAATGCGTCTCGCCGGCGCCTGAAGCAATTTCGATCGCGTAAGCCGTCTTCATACGATCGACGGTAAAGCCAGTCAGTAATTTAACGTCCTTATTGAACTGAATGACGGCCACTCGATCCTCGGGTGCAAGCGCGTCGAGAAAGCGCTGGCTCGCGAGCTTCAATTGCTGTCGAAAGTTGATCGTCGAACCAGACATGTCGAGCATCAGCACCAGGCTGAAAGGCGCGTCGACGGACTCGAAGTGCTGGATCGATTGCTTGACTCCGTCTTCGTACACGACGAAATCCTTTTGCGTCAACGACGTAATGGGACGGCCTTGCTTGTCGACGACGCCAACATTCAACTGCACGAGTGAACTTTCAGTGCGGATAACGTCGTCGACTTCCTGAGCGCGGATTGGAGCCACGACAAAGACGCTAAAAAGTGCGACAAACAGGGACTGGTAGAAGTATTTTCGATAAAACATAGGGAAATCGGGTCTGCAAAGTATGCCCGCCCGTTCTGAGTTTTTCAAACGCGCTGATTTCGGACGCTTTTTGACCGGGGATCGGTTGCTTTCGGCGCGGATCACCTATAATGCGGATAGCAGGCAGGAAAGGACCTCACGACTTGTCGATCCTCACAAATTATCGTCCAAATTTTTGCTCCGAGTGCGGGGAGAAGATCGTCCGGCTGCGCTGGCGTGTCTGGACCAGCAGGAGGTTCTGCGACAAGTGTTTACGGCGCTTCGTCAAAGCAAACTGGACCCAACGGGCTTGCGTGACTCTCCTGCTGTTGTGCTTCGGAATACTGATCGGTCGCGGT
Organism: Pyrinomonadaceae bacterium; assembly: GCA_035275005.1. Taxonomy (GTDB): domain Bacteria; phylum Acidobacteriota; class Blastocatellia; order Pyrinomonadales; family Pyrinomonadaceae; genus PSRF01. The sequence goes on from DATENQ010000563.1 coordinate 2,162, forward strand.
TGCAGGCGCGAACGGCCACCACTCGTGATTCAGCGTACGGCAAGTTTACCCACGCAAAATTCTTCGCCGCCAGTCACGATTGAACAAACTTACCTATGCGGCGCGAAAACAAAGAAAGGCACACCCTGCTCACGACGCGTTCATGGTCCAGTCCGTTGCTGGCAACACAAAGGCGCGGCAGCCATGCTGCCTCAGGAGAAGCTACTTGTTAAGGAATAAAGTTGGTTGTGCTACGATAGCCATTAACTGGAGGCCGAGATGCAAGCTTTAGAAAAAGAGACATCGGTCGAAGTCGAAGTCAATTTCTCACCACTCCTGCGACGCTACACTCTCGAAGAGTTCTGGGCCTTGCCTGAGCGCGAGGATCACGCGCGCTATAACCTCATCGGAGGATTTCTTTTTATGGTTTCGCCGCCAAACCCGCCTCACGGGAAGGTCGACTCACGTATGGTCCGATCATTAATGGAGTTTCTGGTTCTAAACAAGATCGATGGCGATGTGCAACATCCGCCTGAACCGATTTACGTGCGTGCCGAAGGTTCGACTTATCTCGAGCCCGATATGATGTACGTCACAAGAGAACTCGCTGAGCGAATGGGCGAGAAACGCACATCAGCGGATATTGTGTTCGAGTATCTTTCTCGCAGCACGAAAGTCTACGACCGCACAACCAAAGCCGACACTTATCTTGCGCTGGGTGTGCGTGAGTTATGGTTGATTGATCCGATTACGGAAACTATCGAAGTGCGCCATGCAAGCACAGTCGGTGAGATACTGGTGTGGAAGGTCTTGAAATACTCACGCGGTCAGCACGCGGAATCGCGTGTGCTCGAAGGGTATCAAGTTTCAGTTAACGATCTATTTGATGGACTGAAAGTAGATTAGCCACAGATGACACGGATAAAGATAAGGACTCCTCATTTTCGATTTTTGAATGCGTCATTTAGTTCGGTGTGTCTACTGGTTAACGCTACCGGACGGCCATCGATGAACAAGTAGCGAATGCGCGAGCGAATCTCGAGGAGATCGCCGTCGGTCACGACCAGGTTGGCCATCTTTCCCGCCTCAATCGATCCCAAACGATCGGCCACATTCAATATTTGTGCGGGGTAGAGGGTGACCGCCTTGACGGCGTCAGTCTTCGAGAGCCCAAAAGCCGCGGCCATTCCGGCGTATTGCGCCAGATTCCGCGCTTCCGCCCCGGGATCACCAGTGGATATGCAGAAGCGCACGCCAGCCGCCTGAAGCTTCGCCGGATTCTCATACAATGCGTCGTAAGGATCGTCTTCTCGCGGCGGTAACGAAAGAATGCCGGTCACTATTACAGGCACGTTCTTCTCTTTTAAAAGATTCGCGACTTTCCAGGCGTCGTTGCCGCCGAGAATGATCGGCTTCAACTTCATCTCTTCCGCAAACTTGATCGCGCCGCGAATCTCAGCCTCACGGTCCGCGCGAAAGATTACCGGCTGCTCGCCACGAACGTACGGAATGAGGGGTTCGAGCACGACATTGCGATCCGGGCGCGGCAGCGACTTGTCTTTCGCGTAAGCATCCTGTGCGCGGCCGTAAGCTTCGGCGTCGCGCAGCATTCGGCGGATCTGATCCAGCTGGCGCTCGTTTGCGGCGAGAGTGTCGGAAAGATTTGCAGTCTGTTGCTGTTGGAACCCGCCGAAGCCGCCACCGCCAAAGCCGATCCGTGGGTAGTTGATCACGAGTGCGACTTGTGGAACCACCGCCATCTCTTTCGGCGCGGTGCCAAGCAGATTAATGAGCGCTGCCTGGCCCGAGATCAAGCCGCCAGTCGGAGCAGTCAACGTGTTCGTGATGCCTTCAACACGAGTCACGGCGATGTGCGCGCTGTGTGGGTTAACAGCGATGATCGCTTTCGCGTTTGGGTTCAGCTCGCCGACTTCGGTGGTATCGACCGTGCCATTCGCGCCTTGCGGAACTTCCACGAGTCCCATATTTGTGCCGGCGTCGATCATGCCGGGATAGACTGACAAACCATTTCCGTCGATCGTCTGCGCGCCAGTTGGAACAGCGACATTCGCGCCGACCGCTTCGATCTTTCCATCACGAATCACGACGGTGCCGTTTTCAATGTCTGGTCCGCTGACGGTGACGATACGAGCGTTGCGGATCGCGAAGACGCCTCGCGGCGGAACGACTCCCTCTTGAGCGGTCGGGTAGCCGATCTGTTGGGCCAACACCGGGCTGGCAAGAAGAATTAATGCAAGTAAGATCCTCATGTTCTCTCCAAATTTTAGCCGCAGATGATGCGGATAAGAACGCAGATTAGGGCTTTTCAACTTCAATGTCGTCGTCTTCGTGACCGCTTGGGCGACGACGCGGTGTTTGCGGCGACTGACCTTGCGGGCGAGGCTTGTTTGGATCGGCTTGCTCCAATATGGTGCGCTCTTTTGCCAGTTCCGGACGACGTGCAAGGTCCTGTGCGCGATCGAAGTAAACGACGCCGTCGATGATTGTCGTATCAACGCGTGAATAGACGCTGAACGGATGTCCGTTCCAGATCGCGATGTCAGCGTCTTTGCCGACTTCGATCGAACCGACGCGCTCCTGAATGCCAAGCTGGATCGCGGGATTGAGCGTGATGAGCTTCAGTGCCTGCTCTTCAGTCAGATCGCCCCAGTGCATCGCTTTCGCGGCTTCGATGTTCAATCGTCGCGCGCGTTCATCGGAGTCGGAGTTCATTGAGACAACCACTCCAGCGCGCGTCATGATCGCCGCGTTGTAAGGAATGGCGTCATAAGCTTCGATCTTGTAGGCCCAAGAGTCCGCGAAGATCGAAGCACCGGCGCCGTGCGCTGCGATCTCTTTGGCGACCTTGTAACCTTCGAGTGCGTGCTGAAACGTCTTAATTTTGAAACCAAATTCATCCGCAATGCTGATTAGCATCAGGATTTCACTGGCGACGTAACAGTGCGCGTGAACGTAGCGTTTGCCTTTCAGGATTTCGACGAGTGGATCGAGCTGGAGATCGCGACGTGGCGGCATCACGTTCTTGTCGTTCTTTACTGCCGCGCGATACTCGTCCCACGTCCGCTTGTAATCGCGCGCACGCGTAAATGCGTCGCGGATCACCTCTTCGACGCCCATGCGCGTGTTTGGATAACGGCGCGTGACGCCCGGCAGGTTTGGCGAACTCGAACGCTTCACGTTCTCGCCGAGCGCAAACTTGATTCCCGGCATCGCTCCCGGAAACAGAAACTCACTTGCCGGACGGCCATACTTGATCTTCACGACAGTGTTCAAGCCGCCGATCGGATTGGCAGAGCCGTGCAGCAGGTTCAACGTGGTGACACCTCCTGCGAGCTCGCGATATAGATCCACGTCATTCGGATTCAACACGTCTTCCGTTCGCACCATCGACGTTACCGCGAGCGTACCTTCGTTAATGGTGTCGAGCATCGAGTGGGAATGGCAATCGATGATGCCGGGCATGACAAACTTGCCGGTGCCGTCGATGATGCGCGCGTTGGCGGAAGCGTTGAGGTTCTTTCCGATGCCTGCGATCTTGCCGTTGCGCAGAAGCACATCTGTGTTTTCCAGGGTGCCGCGCGTGACGGTGAGTACCGTGGCATTGCGGATGAGTGTCTCTGGCGACGTTTGTCTCTGCGCGCGCGCTGCGTTCAGCGGCAGCGTGGCGATGATTGCGAGAAAAAGGAGTTTTGCGATGAATCGTTTCATTGTTGACTCCACATGAAGTGGTTTCACGCAAGGCGCAAAGACAGCAAAGGACTTTCCTGGCGCCTTTGCGCCTTCGCGTGAAAATTAGTTTGGCGTTGCGGTCGGCGATATTCCGGTCGTCGAACTGTCTCGTGCCGGCTTGATTTCTACGGGTCGTCCATCGATGAACACGTGCGTCACGCGCGTGTTGCGATCGAACAGATCGCCACGCGTCACCGTCAGGTTCGCGATCTTTCCAGCTTCGATTGAGCCGAGCTGATTCTGAACGCCGAGAATCTCAGCCGGCCAGATCGTGAACGCACGCAACGCGTCAGTGGCTGTAAGACCATTCTCAATCACTCGTCCGGCGTTAACCATCAGATCCGATATGTCCCTCAAATCACCTGACTGAAACGCGAAGCGCACGCCTGCTTTCGCAAGCTTTCCGGCAGTCTGCTGCGCTTCAACCCGCTCGCGCAACACGCGCATCGGTTCCGGATCAGCTTCTGGAAGAGCGGCCGTGGTCCGCCTCGGCAAATTGAGCGACAACAGTACCGGCACGTTCTGTTTCGCTAAACGGTCGGTCACCCGGTCTGCCTCGCGACCACCCGCGATGATGAGACGGAGTTTGAACTCAGTCGCGAGATCGAGAGCGCGAGTGATTTCGCGTTCGCTATTGGCGAGCATGACAACTGGCATGCGTCCTTCGATAACAGGAACCAACGCTTCGAGCGATCGATCGGTGTCAGGACGTCGCGTCCCGCGCGGCGCACGCTCGTAGATCTGAAGCGAATCGCGATAACGCTGCGCGTCGAGCATCATCTGTCGCAGGGTTGAGAAAACACCCATCAGCGATCCGGGATAGGTGCCACTACGCAGCGGAGTGAAACTAACGTGCATCGCCACCGGTGAACGGACGATCATCTGCTGCGGTGTATCACCGGCAAGATTGATCAGGGCCGATTGGCCCATCCAGATGCCGGAACGCGGCGACGTAAGCGCGGTCGTGATGCCGATGTTTCGCGACGCTTCGATCTCAGTTCCGCCAGGACGGATCACTTCTTCGACCCGCACTTCCGGTTGCAGGCCCGGAGGTTGAGTCGAATTTGGACCACTGGCAGGACGCGGTGCGGTCAGTGCGAAAAACCCGCCACCGCCGCCGCCGGGAGAAGGTGAAGGCGCGGGCGCGGGCGCCGGCAACGCCAGATCGGTGTAGGAATCGATCAGACCCGGATACACAGTCAGTCCGGTGCCGTCGATGACGCGAGCATCAGGCGGCGCATTGACGTTGGCGCCGGCCGCGGTGATCAGTCCGTTGCGGATCACGACCGTGCCTCGTTCGATTACCGGCCCGGATACCGTGACGATGCGCGCGTTAGTGATGGCGTAGGTGTCGATGGCACTGCGTTGTGCGTTGATGTCTGAGACCAGAAGCAACAGCGTTAACGCGACAAGAAGACGCGAACGGATTTTTGGCATAAGCAACCAAATCCCCATCATTCTAGTTTTGAAGAAAAGCAAAGTGCTGGAGGTGAGCGAAAGCTTAGCTCAAGAGTGGTGTCGGAGGGAAGTGCGGCCACGGATTACACGGATAAATACGGATTTAATTTATCCGTGTGCATCCGTGTAATCCGTGGCTGCTTTTTATCTAGCGGTTAGCGTTGGCCGGTCGAGCGTTGGCGTTTGCGTTGCCGGTACTAACCTTCAACTGGTTCCTCACGCCCTTCACGCCTTCAACGGCTTTTGCCACCGTTTCAGCCTTCGCTTTCTGAGCTGCGCTCGCAACCGTGCCGGTCAGCGTTACGACATCTTTGTCAACGTCGACGTTGATCGTCGAATCGCGCAGGTCGTCTGCCGCGGCCAGGTCGAAGCGCGTCTTCACCCACAGCCACAGATCGTTAGCACCCGTGCCGACCGTCCGGCCGGATTCCTTCGCTTCGCGGGAGTATCTCTCCTTCTCGCGTTCTGTTTCTTCACGAGTCGGAGCGCGCCGGGTGTTGGTGTTGGCGTTTACGACGGGCGTGCTAGTTGCCGTCGTATTGGCGTTCGCGTTGGCATTCGCGTTCGCGACGGCGTTTCTGTTGTTCACGTTCCCTTGATTGTCACAACCTGCAATCAGCACTAAAAGCGCTGCTAAAGCTATGAATCCTTCGATTCTGCGTCTCATCTCTGCGAAATCCTCCTTAGCACTGAACACAAACGAGTTCGGAAAACATACGTTTAGTGCAAAGGTGAGCAAACGGTGGGCCGCAGCGGTATTAGTCAACTACCACTCAACAGTTCCTTCTTTTGTTGTGTCGATTTGGGCAGTCGTGGGTACATCACCAAACAGATAACCCTTGATGTTGTCAAAGAGGAAGTTTTGCGCGTCAGGGCTCGTTAGATCGAGGCCGTAGTGGTTGATGATCTGTGTTTGCTTTTGCAGCCAGCCACTCCAGCACGGCTGGCAGATTTCTGCCGCGATGCGCTGCCCCAACTCATTAGGGAAGGGCGCGAATGAAAGGCTGGGGCGCTTCTCGCCGCAGTGGGTGCATTTAATTTCCGCCATTTGAAGCCTCCTTGATTGCCGCAATAGTAGCATCGTCCTTCGGCTTGAATAAGCCAATCGGACGTACGTCGCGGTAACGCAGAATTCCCTTTGGGTCGATCACGAAAACCGCGCGCGCCACTCTTCCGGGAATGAACGACTCAGCGCCATAGAGTTTAGCAACCGCGCGCTTCGAATCCGAAAGCAACCGCAAAGGCAATTTGTGATGCTCGGCAAAGTTTTTGTGCGACTCGATTGAGTCGCCAGAAATTCCAACCACCTCCGCGCCGGTCGCAAGGTAGTCGTCCCAACGATCGCGCACCGAACACATCTGTCTCGTGCAGACGGGCGTCTCGTCGCCCGGATAAAAGAGCAGCACGACGACTTTCCCGCGCTGGTCAGACAAGCGCCAATCGTCGCCGTTTCCATCCTTCAGCGCGAAGTCGGGCGCAGGTTCGTTGACAGAAAGGTTGTTGCTCATCGGTTAATCAGTTCCGCGAGAATGTTCAGAGATTCTTCGATCTCTTCGTCGGTGTTGAAGAAATGCGGCGAGATGCGCAGGCCGGCGCCCGGACGCCAATCGACGAATACTCTTCTCGTAGCCAGACGTTCCGCCGTTGCTTGCGCGTCGTCAACTACGATCATCACTGTTCCGCCGCGCTGGCTCTTTTCGCGCGGCGTGTTAATGGTCCAACCTCGCTCCGAGGCGAAATCGATCATCAACTCCGTGCGACGTTGCGACTCGGCGGCAATTTCGGAAACGCTAACAGCCTCGATGATCTCGAGACCGGGAATGGCTGAGTAGAGCGCCGGAATACTCGGCGTGCCCTGTGCAAACCGTCTCACCGACTTTGCATAACGCATCGGCGCATGCGCGAACTCAAACGGCGAATCGTGCGCGACCCAGCCGGTCAATCGAGGGCGCAGATCTCCTTGCAAGTCTGGTCGCACGTACAGGTAGCCGCACGATGGACCACCACAAAGCCATTTGATCGTGCCGCCGATGAGAAAGTCGACGTTCCAGTCAGACGCGTCTAACTGCACCACACCAGCCGACTGGTAAACGTCCAGTAGCACGAGGGCGCCTTTGGCATGTGCGCGTTCGACGATTGCGCGTGCGTTGACACGCCACGAGCTGCGATAAGACGTGTGCGACATTGCGACCAGGCAGGTCTCGGTGTCGATCGCGTCCAGGATTTGTTCCAGCGGCACGGAGACGCCGTCCGGCGAGGGAATGACTTCGACTCGCGCGCCGACCTGTCGCTGTCCGTCCCAGAAGTATTCCATCGATGGGAAGTCGAGGGCGGTCGTTATGACTTTGTTTCGCGCACTGCTTTTGAAATCGAAACACGAAGCGACTGTCGCAAGCGCGATGGAAGTGTTGGGCTGGATCTGAACCGAGCCTGCCTCGCCGCCGAGGATGCGCGCGATGCGATCGCCGACACGGCGTGAAAGTGTCCACCAGCTCGTGGCCCATGCGTCTTCACTCGTATGATGTTCCCAGGCGTCGCAGTAAGCGATCATCGACTCGCGCGCCGCACGCGGCACAGGACCGAGACTGTGGCTGAGCAGATGAATGCCTGAAGCCAGGGTCGGAAATTCGTTTCGATGGCGATTAATCATTGCAGAGCCTTCGAATTGGGCGGCGATGGGTGGCCACGGAGTGCCACCCCTACA
>DATENQ010000564.1:0-61524 GCA_035275005.1 Pyrinomonadaceae bacterium
AAACACAAACATCTCGAGCAGCGCAAACTTCGTAAACGAGAAATCGTCGCCCATGAAGATTATCGCCCAGGGCAACAGAAAAATCGTTTCCACGTCAAATATCAGAAACAACATCGCGACAATGTAATAACGCACGGTAAATCGCTCGTGCGCTTCAGTCGTCGGATCGATGCCGCACTCGTACGGGCGCATCTTGCTCTTCTCATATTTGATAGGACGCAGGAATCGGCCGAGAACAATCGGCAGCACGGGAAAGATCACCGCCACAGCAAAAAAGATCATTACCGGCCAGTAGGCTGTGATAGGACTGCCAACGCTTTGAGTTGTCGTGGTTGCTGCTTGGAGAAGCATCTGCAAAATAGTAAGCGTCCGCGAAGATCGTTGTCAACGACTCGATATGAGCATGTTTCACGCAAAGGCGTAAAGACGGCAAAGCTTCGAACTTCTGGCGGCTTCCTTTGCCGTCTTTGCGCCTTTGCGTGAAACCCTCCTCTGTTCATATTAATGTAACTTCAAAGCAAGCCGGATTTAAGACGACGGCCATATCCTGCAATGTCTCTTAAGCTCCATCCACAAAGAGGACCTAAATAGATGACTATCGCGCTACGCTTCGGCCTATGCCTGGCTTTTCTATCGTTCTGCTGGATTACAACCCGCGCCCAGGAGCTCGATAAATCTCCCGCCGCTGAAACGAACGTCGCGGAACGCGTGCGCCTCCTCGAAAGCGAACTCGAGCGGCAAAACAGCAAACTGGATCAATTGCAAAAGACGCTACTGGAACAGCAACAAACGATTCAGGCTCTTCTGGAGAAACTGTCCGGACAGCCGGTCGCCACAGCCGTGAGCGCCAAAGAAGCTGAAGCGCCAGTTGCCATCGTAGCCGAACCGCAGCAAACAACGAGCGTCGAACAGCGCCTCACCAAAGTCGAAGGCGAGGCTCTAAAGATCGGTCCGGTTCGCGTGAGCGGCGACTTTCGTTTGCGCTTCGATGGGATCTTTCGCAGCGCTACCGAGCCACCGGATCCGCCCCTCGCTCACGTGCAAAACGCGAGAATGCGCTATCGTTTGCGTCTGAATTTCGATACCGACATCCATCCTAACCTGAGCTTTCACGGCCAGCTCTCTACCGGAGCAATAAACAATCCGCTCACGTTCGATCAGGACTTTACTTCGATTACTGCCCGGCATCCGCTTTTCATCAGTGAAGCATGGATTGACTACAAACCAACAAAAGGGCTTCAACTTCAAGCCGGTCGGGTGCAGGAGATTTTTGCCGACAACTCGAGGTTTCTCTTTGACGACGACATTCGATTCAACGGCTTCAACGAAAAATACGTGGCCCACTTCAAGCCTAACGGCGCTCGCCTCTCGAGTTTCGAACTGCGCGCGGGGCAGTACTTCTTTTCAAATCCTAACGTCGCTGTGATTACGCCCAACAGCCCGCTGGATCGTGCCGGCGATATCGTCGGAACAGCGGGCAGATCGGCTAACCTCTTCCACCAGGGACTGCTGGCCAACCAGACGTTCAATGAACGATGGAATAGCCAGTTAGGCGCAGACATACAACTCTACCGCCATCCAAATCACATTCAGCTTGCCTCGACTACGGACGGGCTCGTCCTCCTGGTCCAACCCGGACTAGGCATCGCGCTTTCCGGGCCACTGCAGGGAACTGGTAACGCCACGACTACTCCGGGCGGAGCCATGTACACCGCTCCGGGTTTTCAGGTCGCACGAGTCACTTATCGCTTGAACTACGCAGGCTTCACGCGCAACGATCATGCTTACCCAATAACTTTCAATCTACAGTTCGCGCGCAACGTGGCGACGGGCTTGAATGAACGTGACGCAATGCTGGCGGCGATGCAGGTGGGACGGGTCACTAAACGCGGCGACATGTCGTTTCTCTATGTCTTCGCAATCAAAGGCGCGAACGCGATGATCTCGCAAGTGACTGACGACGATCTGGGTACTGGGTCTGGAGTAAATATCCGTACCAATCATTTCCGTTTCGAGTATGGCATTGCTCGCAAGGTGACGTTTCAGAGTTTGTTCTTCATTCAGAATTCACTGCGACGCAGCGGGCAGTATCCAAACTTCTTCGTCCCCCTGGGCGACTTCGCGCCAACTACTTATCGCTTGCAGCAACAGCTGGTCTTTGCCTTTTAAGCCGCGTGCAAAACTGGCATAACTGTTGCCCAACGTATAATCCGTACGTTCAGGTCCATAAATCAAATGGAGTAGGAGTATTGATAGTGTATCGAAATCGCGTAGTACGAACGTTATTAGTTCTGTTGTTGATGTTCTCTTTCGCATTGACGGTACCAGTTGCGAGTGGCCAACGTAGACGTCATCGAAACCCAGAAGCTGGAAAAAAGAAGGCGGCGAAGCGCATCGGCATTGGCACAGCCGTCGGTGCGGGAGCGGGAGCGTTGATTGGCGGTAGGAAAGGCGCCCTCATCGGTGCGGGTGCGGGGGCAGGCGCGGGCACGGTCTATCACTACCATAAGAAGCGGCAGTATCGACGCCGGCACCGGAGACCGTAGAGTCTTCGATTACTCAATATTGGGCCACATTCATAGCGAGGTTAGAGAGTTTTAACCTGGCCGCACTAATCGCTCGTCGCGCTTCGGGGATGCGCTCGTCGCGCACCAGGGGGGATCTGCAACCGTATTCGGATACAAATGTCTGTGGCAGCACGGTGAAGCCGAGTTCTCTCGACAGAAATGAGTTGGCCGCTCTCTCAACATCAAACAACAACCAGGTGTAGTCAAATCGATCCGGAACAATCACACTCCGGTGCGCCTCAAGCATCAGGGTGAGTGGGATGTTCATTCCGCGGTAGGGCTTGAGCACCGCAAGGTGTGTAAAGCGCGCCGCGCGCGCTTGCGGATGGATTCGGAGACCCAGGCTATCGTGTAACTCATGCTGATCGCTCGTGTCCACGACACTCAAAGTGCCGACTGGTTTTCTGCTATGTTTCATGCGCGCGAGCCAGTGTGAAATACTGCCGGGCGCGTTGTCTTGAGGAAGCGTGATGCCCATTTCGCGTTCGAACACCTGTTTCCAGACTTCGAACATCGCGGCAACGTCTTCGCTATTTGAAATTTTCTCAATAACGATATCCATAACAAACTCCTTCTGTTAACAAACGAGATCATGACTAAACCTCAGGCGCGGTGATAGCGACCGCTGGTGCCGTTTGAAGCCGCTTATTTGCCCCTTGCGCAGGTCGCCTGTAAACAAATTCAAAGACTGGCGACGCCATCAAGGTCGTCACAATCGCCATCATCACCATGATCGTGAAGAGTGTCGGCGTGATGACGCCGCGCTCGAGTCCGATGTTGAGAATGATGAGCTCCATCAAGCCCCGCGCATTCATCAACGTGCCGATGGCGAGCGCCTCACGATTGTCTTCGCCATTCAACCGTGCGGCGAGCCAGCAGGCTATACCTTTGCCGAAGCACGCTGCGAGCAGTATGAGTAACCCGACTGACCAAAGCATGATCGAGTCAATCAGTCCGAGCCTCGTGTTGAGCCCTGAGTAAACGAAGAAGAGCGGGAGCAGGAAATTTGTAGTAAGCGGTTCGACCCGGCGTTCTATTTCACGTGCGAACAGCCCGCGCGGCATGGCTGTACCAAGGATAAATCCACCGAAGACAGCATAGATGCCGATAGAGTCCGTGAGCCAGGCGCACAACATTACCAGCATCAAAACAAAAGATAAAACTGCCGAACTCATCGTCCCCTCGCGCTCGACCTTGCGGCCGAGAAAATTGAGTAGTCGCCTGCCGATTGTCAGCACAATGACTGCGTAAATCACTCCACCGCCAATGGCTGCAAGCGCAATTAGAGGATTACTCTTAAAACTCGCCAGCACGATGGCAAGGAGGCACCAGGCAGCGGCGTCATCCATCGAGCCGGCAGCAAGCGCGAGTGTTCCGAGTGAAGTTCCAGTCAGTCCGCGCTCGTAAATGATGCGCGCCAACATTGGGAAGGCTGTGATCGACATTGCAGCGCCCATGAACAACATCGCCTCCCAACGGGCCACGTTCGGAGCGAAATACCGGCCGTCGGTAACAAGCGCTAACGCCAGCAGACTTCCGAGCATGAAGGGCGTCACAATACCCGCGAGAGAGACCGAAGCAGCGCTACGCAACCGTTTGCGAATCAGATCAACCTGAAACTCGACGCCCACGAGAAACATGTAGAGCACCAGACCAATCTGGGCCACAGCGTACGTGATTGTGAGTGAAGCCTTTGGGAAGATGTGGGCCTGCGCGTCGGGAAATAGCAGACCGAACAGCGATGGACCCATCACAACTCCCGCAATCATCTCGCCAACTACTTGCGGCTGCCCAAACCTTCTGACGATGAGCCCAACAACCCGGCAGGTGGCCAGTATGAACGCCAACTGAAAGAAGAGGCGAATGGTGAGTTCAAAGTTTGACATGAAGTACTCCTTTGCCACTCGGCTGCGATCGTGGAAGCTGGCTATGATGTTGTTCCCCGACTAACGCGACTTGTCCTGACTGCTAAAGCAATCGCCCTCATCCAGCAGGTTCAGCTTCTTTAATTCAGCCCTATAAGTTTGTGTGCAACCTGAGGCCGGCCAGTAAACTTCGACTTGCTCTACGCGCGTAGCGTCCATTAATCCAACATGGGCGAGGTATGGTGAGCTGCCGAACCCTGTACCCAAATCTATCAGCGCATATCGGACGATCGTCTCTTGCTTATCATTTTTCGCGGTGACTTTGATTCTCGCACCGACGCCGTAATAGTTCGACTTTCTTCCGCGCAAACGAATCTTCAACCAGCTATTCCCCAGCCGGCTTTCATTAACGAAAAACTGGTTGGGCCATTTGTCGGCGGGCCACATGCCACCGAGACTCGAGTAGATGTCTTCATCGCCATCGTTGTCGAAATCAGCGAAGACTATGCCGTGCCCCTTCTGAATCGTGCCGAAACCCTGGAGCATCGAGATGTTGTCCAACTTTTCAGCGCAACGTGTTGACTCGGTCTTACCGACGTACATCAGGTTCGGCAGAATGAACCAACTCTCAGGCGTGCCTTTGCCAAGGTAAAAGTCCAGACATCCATCGTTGTTGATGTCTCCGAACGAGGAACCCATGGTGCTCATCGGCATATCGAAGAGGTCAGTGCGCTCCGTGAACTGTCCTTGTTCTGTCTGAATAAAGATGCGGGTCTGACCGGAGCGGTATTCGTCGAGATGTTCGCCGAAGACCGCTTGCTCAACGCTCGTTTTGGCATCCGTGAAACCGGCCCAAAACAGGTCGAGCCTCCCGTCGTGATTGAAGTCGAGAAATGCCGCCACAAACCCACCCTCATCTCCGCGAATGAGATTGGTTGGCTCGAAGCTTTTGCCTCCGCTGTTCTTCAGCAACACACTGGTGTTTCTGAGTGGGCTGGAGAGGAAGAGATCTTGATAACCGTCGTTGTTGTAATCGCCGAAAGAGGCCCCGATGAAATAGTTGTCTTCCACTGTGGCGGTCAGGCCGTATTCTCGTGTTCGATCGACGAAGCGCCCGCCCTCGTTGATGAAGAGCGTCGAGTCCATGCGCGGCTTTGACATGAGGCCACGGACGAGTGGCATCTTGAAGCCCCATTGCGCCAGGAAAAGATCGAGATCGCCGTCGTTGTCGACGTCGCTCCAGGCGGCAACCCACGTCGCTGCGATCTGGTCGTCAGGTTTCGCCGCGAGTAGTCCGGTCTCGGCCGTGACATCCTTGAATGTTCCGTCACCACGGTTGCGGTAGAGCGCGTAGTTGCCGAAAGGACGTCCGAAGAAAATGTCTACCCAGCCATCGTTATCGTAGTCGGCGGCAGTGATGATAAAAGGTTGTTTGATCCCGCCGAGACCGGCAGCTTCTGTTCGGTCAATGAACTTCTGACCACGATCGTTCTTATAGAATTTGACGAGATCGAAGTTTCCGCCGGTCACGATATCTAGATAGCCATCGTGATCGAAATCTTCGACTGCGACCCCTTTCCCGGCATTGAAAGTGTCGACACCAAACTCATGGGCGCGCTCGGTAAAGGCAAGGTAGGCGTACTCCGCCTCCATCGCTCTCTTCCCCTCACCGTAAAACGAATCAATGAATTTCGACTTGATGAGGTACTTCGGTGGGACTTCCTGAGGGAAGCCGCCTATGGTCATGTAGTTGAAATTCAGCAGCCACTGGTAGAGGCGATTGTTTCCGTCGTACTTGTCGAGTAACTTCTCGAAAATTTTCGCGGCGGTGTGGGCACTTTCAGCGCGATCGTGAAACCGCACGAGCGGTATGGCGCACAGTTCTTGAAGATGATCGTCTTTGGCATCATGCGCGGCGTGATTGTCATTACCTGCAGACCTGAGCTGTGACAAGCAGTTGTCCGCCTCGCCATATCGCATGTAACTGATAGCCAACCAAAGCAACTTCGACTCCGACTCACCGTCTTTCTCGATGTCGCTTTCGATGAGTGAGATCGCCCTCGCAAAGTCGGCACGGTGATACGCCAATCGTCCGCGCTCGAATTGGTCCATCCTGCCTTCGTCGATATTATCGAAGCTGTAGAAGCCAGTGCTTTTGTCAATCTCGAGTAACTGCATGTACTCGAGCCAGTACCCGATCAAAAACCAGAGATTTCGGTTTTCTCCAACGGAGGCGTAGCGCATCTGGCGATAAACTCCGGTGGTGAAACCTCTATAGCTGTAACGCACGTACACCGCACCAGATAGAAGCGCGAACAACAGTGCGAGCAGGATGTATCGAAGTTGCAGGCGACGTGCGACGCTTGCGCCGGCATTCCTCACAACCAGTGGAATGGCACGGCTGCTTGTGGACATCGTGGCTCTCCTCTACTAACTGGCCGCAGCGAAGGTGGCGTGAAAACCGAGGTAAATCGGAGTTTTAAGCCGAAGCCGTGCTAAAGGCCCGGCGCTTACATCCGAGGCGTCAAAAATTGCGAAAAAGCTTTCGACCCTGCGCGCGTCGAATACCTGGCAGAGGATCGAACCGGCTCTTTCTTGACTGGGATCAGGAATAAAAACCGGTTCGCCGGCGAGGTAATGCCCGGGCGGCGCTTGATAGATATCGCTCGACGCGTGACCATTCCAGCTTGCATGGACCAGTTGGTCAAAAAATTTGCGGCCGAGTTGTCCGGTGCTGGAAATACCAAGCATCCAGAAGTCTTCATACGGACGAGCAGCCCGGCGCATGTCGATCGAGGGGAAGTCGGGAGCGAGCCGATAATCAAGCTCTCGCCTCTCGCGCAACTCGCCCGTCGTACAATCGAATACGTAGCGCACAGGCTGACCTTCACACACGTCAGTGAACAGATCGGGTAACGTCTGATACTGATCGTAGATAGGCTGTTCGAGCTCCAGCACGTCTATGTTGAGTAGCTTGTTGGCTTCGAAGCAGTTTATGAAGTGAAGGCAATGCCTGGGGGCGATAGAAACAGACGCGATCGGCGTACCCATTTCGCGCGACACCACCAGAAGCCTGCTGCCCCGCTCCGGCTGCCACTCGAGAGAGTCCATCAACGTGCGGTCCTCCAGCACGAGCGAGCGCATGTTCAGTAAATAAGGACTGAGGTAAAAGATCGCGAAGCTTTGACTGAGACCGAAATCGTGCAACGTACACGGATAGTCGAGCCGCAAGCGCCGGCGATAGATGAGTTTTCCCTGCGCGCCGAAGCGATAGAAGTGTAACAGCGGGTCAGTGGCTGAAAAGGCGACGCCGAAATTGAACATCTCGCCAGTTTCGCGATCGAACTTCGGATGAGCACTGAATGGGCTAACGTCATTTAGCGCGCCGCTGAAATTGAATTCGCCACGCGTCTCGAGCGTCACTCGATCAAGCTCGTAAGGCAGGCCCTGTTCTCCGAATGCTAATAACGAGTCGCGATAAGGATAGATGCTGACGTTAACCGGCGACTCGAGCATGATCTTTCGCTTCAACAGATCGCCGGCGAAGGCAGTCCCGAAAGTGCGAAAGAGTGGACGGCGGGCCTTCTGTTCCGCCGTGAATTTGCGGCTGTGCACAAAACGGTTGATAAAGCTCACGCGGTCTTCTTCGAACCGCAGGGCGCAAACCATCCCGTCTCCATCAAGCCAGTGGCGGTACTGAAGACCCGACAGCTCAAACCGGGCTGGGCCATTTAAATAGTACGTGCCGCGGATGAACGTGGGGACATGGCCTTCAATCTGATCCACCGTATAAGAAAGTTCACGCGGTTCGAGCGAAAAAGCGTGCTCGATAAGAGGTGCGTAATCCGCTACTTCGTGGTCCAATACTGTCTGGTCCAATCTAATCACCTCCCTGGCCTAAGACTGCGGCCACTTCTTCGCATGCAGGAACGAACAACGGAGTGCAAGGTGAAGTACGGAAACGATCCAGCACTGAAGGGTCGAAAGCCCAAACATATCGCTCCGTAGTTTCCGCGTGGACTGCATAACGCTCACACATCCGGCTCTCGTCAAAGTAGAAGTTGTCGAGATCGATACTCTCAACGAACGAACGGTTGGTGATTACCGAGGCGTCTCCAAGCACGACCGAATGGACATGAGCCACAATAAAGCGGGCCAGCTCCATCAAGTTTGCGAGTTGTTCGTCGAGTACTTCTCTCGCTTCCTCCACTGTCACACCGACGCGATAAAAAGTGCTCTCGGCAACACGCAAGGCACCGATGTCCATGAAATCGTTAAAGACGGGGCGCTGCGTTCGAGTGCAATGCTCTTTCTTCCAGTGATAGAAGCCGGTGATGAACTCCTGAAGGTTTCGATTGACCTGGCCCAGTCGTGAGAACCTGTTAACGAACAAAACAATGAAGCGGCGGTTCGTAAACAGGTCATTGATGAACGGGAAGACGTAGAACGAAAAATAAATTGTCAGCTCCCACGTGTACTTGAGCGTCATCGCCTCCTGATCGCCAAGCGCGTAGTAACTCACGGCAAAGCTCGGAACGTACGCTTCGTAAAATGATTTCATCAACTGTTCGTAGAACCGGCACTTTTCGGTGAGCTCGTTCGCATCGTCAGTCAAAATCGCGTCTACGATCAGTGTGTTATAAAGAGAGATCAGGTCGCCCCCGGGACTGTAAAGAGGATCGGTGAAGCGGCCGGCCTCGCCCGCCATGGCCCAGCGCGCGGCGCTAATCGTCTGCGCGCAGTCGTGCGAATAATCTTTGAGGGCGCTGTGGCACAAGACCTTCCTGAAAGGCAGATCGCGCGCGAAGAGTGGAAACTCCGTGCAGACCCAATCGATCAGTTGTGGCAGCGAGGCGATCTGCTCACGGTCAATGAGCCGGTTGTCATAGACCAGGCCGAGCGACGTTTTGCCTTGCAACGGGATGACCCAGAACCAAAAACCCTCGCCGCAGAAGTGGTTTGTTGCTAACCAGAACGGCAAGTGGCCGATAGCCGCGCGATCTTTCTTCAAGCGAATCTCTTTCGGAGACAGATCGGTAAGCTTGTCTAAGTTGACTAGTCCTTCGACCCAGAAAAAGTGCGCGCCGTGGTGGATAGGGTTCTGTTTGGCGAGCCCGAGCTTGCGCGCGAGGAATTTTCCACGTCCGGATGTATCTACCACCCAATCGGCAGTCGCGCTAACTTGATGCTCTCCGACCCGATAACTCAGCGAGTGAGGACCATCGTTTGAGAGTGAAACACTCAGACCGTTTATTCCTGATTGGAAGGTAAAGCCGGGCTGTTCGAGATTGAGCCGCAGCAACTCCCCTTCGAGTTTGTTCCGATCGAGCTGGTACGTCGCGATATTTGAGAGGTTACGAATGTACGATTGGCAATATTCCTCGAAGCGGCTGTTCTCCTTCCCTTCCGTTTTCCAGTAAAAGCGCAGGTTGTACTTCATGAAGTGCTCGCGCAGGAGGTGTTCTTCGAGATCCAGGACCTTCGAGAAGTAATAGGCGGAGAGCTGTACCGTTGCTTCGCCATACTTCTGCAGGACCATCGGAATTTGGGCACGCTTCTCGAGCAGCAGAATCGTCTTGTCGGAATTGAGGAGTAGCTGGCGAGCGAGCGAAAGGCCGGCAAGGCCTCCGCCGATTATCACTACGTCGTAACGCTGAGTGGTTTGCGTTTCCATTTTTCAGCCTCGGTAAGAAGCAGTGGGATTTGTTGGCACCACACAATGGCTGGCAATGCAATCGTGATTGACGGTATCGTCAAAACCACGCTGGATGAGCGCAGCTATTCGGTCTCGATCGAAATTCAGTAGTCCCAGGGCGCCGAATCCCAGGTCGTCATGCGGGTGATAACGGTGAATCGTGAGCCTTTTGTAAGGAAGGCCGGCTCTATCTCTGTTCGCGATCCGCGACGCGACGCGGATGAAGGTGCGAAGCTCTCCTTTAGACTCGAAGTCGCCGGCGCGCTCAATCAGATCGAGGCCTTCATTAATCCGCCTGGCATTATCTACGTCTTCGTTCACTTTCGTTGCCCACGTGATGATGAGAACGCGATCGAATACCTCGATGGTGCTCTGCAGGCGATGGAGTGGAATGTTCTGAACATCGGGATCCATGTAGATGACGTGAAGCTCGGTGGCGCCGGTGTCAATCGCGCAGTTGAGCGGCGTGTTCGTCAGCACTCCGCCGTCAACGTAAAGATCGCCTGCTATGTCGTGTGCCTGGAAGATTCCAGGAAGGGAGGCTGAAGCCTCGATGATGGCAAAGCCAAGATCGTCTGTCATGTCACTGTTTTCGAACGTTCTCACGATCCCTTTGGACCAGTTCGTCGTTACGATCCTCAGCTTCCGCTCTGAGCGGCGGACAGCATCCAGCGAGATGATGCGAGGTAACAACGTTTGAATCGGTTCCGAAGTGACGAAAGCGCCGACGTCTATGAATTGCACCGCACGGTTTTCAAAACTTCCCGAAGTGATCAGAAAACGGAGTGCGTGCTGGTAGAAATCTTGTGTGAGGGAAACAAGATCGCGTGAGAATTCATTGACCGTGCGCAAAGGGTTATCCGTGAGGCAGCGTGCATCCAAAAATCTGAGGAGATCGCCGCGGTAACGAAAGACACCGTTTCCACACCTTTCAGGATTGGCGCTGATTCGGTTGATCCACACGTCTTCCAGTAAACGAATCAGCGTGCAAATATCCGTGTCGGGATTCGAAGCCAGAAACGCTACGTTGATAGCGCCCGCCGACGTTCCCGTCATGACGCCGGGATTCAAAAACTGGTAACCAGTCGCGTGACATTCGCCGGTGAAGAGGGCTTTCATCACGCCAACTTCGTATGCCGCGTAAGCACCGCCGCCCGAGAGAATAACTGCCGCGTTTTGATCGATGGTTCTATTCAAAAACTGGTTCCTTCTTTCACACCTTCAGGCACTTGCTCGCGGTCCAACCAACTCTGCACGTGTCTCCATGTCGCCAGCGTGCCTGAGATCATTTCGTAGTGCTCCATGAAGTGAGTCAAAAGCATTGGATCGCGCTCGAGAGTCTTTAGCGACGTACATAACTCGTCTTCCGCGAAGCTTCCGGTAGCAATGTTGACGGCCGCAATGTAGGCAGTCACCGGATCCAGATTTTGTAAGCGGGGTGAAAGACGTTCGAGCGTGTTGCGAACGGGGGTGAGAAAACGTGAGACAAGCCCCAGCGTCATCAGGTCAGCGAAGGCAAAACCTATGGAAACGGGGTTAATATCGAGATCCAGAACTCGCTGGGGACGATTCGATACGAACACCATTCGCACATTTATTTTTCCGCAACGGTCCACTTCGAAATCAATGAGCTGGAAGCCCGCCTCGAAGTGACCTGGACCATAGGCAAAGATTGTCGGGCCTGGAGCCGGCTTTAGCAGGGCATAACCAACGCCGTACCGGCCGAGGCAGTCAGGTGTTGGATCGTCGATGTTCGTGACGAAGTCGCTGCTGATAACAATGTAAGTCTCCGCGCGAAGGGGAAAGTTCAGCGAGAGCAAATCGCCCGCGAAAGGAGTAAACGCGAGATTGAAGTTGAATATATCAACCTGCAGAACAATCCATTCGTAGATGTCGGCCAGCCGGCGAACGTCAGAGATGCGTGGTTGAAGATGAGCGGGAAACCTTCCTATAGCCCCCGATCCACGAAGCTTGTAGTAGAGCTGCGTGTAACCGAATCCTCCCTTTTCGTCAACCGGGTTGGGACAAAAGCTGAACGGCTGGAATACGCGACTGGCGTTTGCCTTGCGCAATTGATCCTTTGGAACATACGCGGTGGGCTGGTGAAAAGAGCTAACGCGCATGAAGTAATGCAGAACGAATTCGCGAAGCTCGTCGCGCACTTTGACAGGAAGTGATTGCTTAGGCTGATCAAAGAGCATCTCCTGCACGAGGCCCATGACCGGCAGCGTGTTATTGCCTATTGGCGCGACGTCGAAGAATCCGGTTACACGGGCCGCACGGTTGAAGATACGTGCCAGTTCGAAGGGTTCGGCGTAGGAGTTAGTCGCTTCTTTCTGCTGCCACCAACGTTTCAGGTTAAGACCAGCAGCGAGCGCGCGTTCAGCGTCGTCGATGACGACACGATCAGCTTCGCTAAGCGTCTCCGCGCATTGACGGTAGACGGGATCGTTGATGGCCTCCCAGACTTCCATTGAAAACTATGCCTCATTCACTCATGCCACTCCCTCTTCATCGCTTCGCGGAAGCGTCCCTGCGGATCGTAGAAGCGAAAGACGTAGAGGTTTGAGAGTGTGCGTGGGAAGACGCTGATGGCGGAGTTCATCGACATCATCCCATCTGCCTGATCGAAAAATCCTGTTCCACCCAGAATTGGTCCAAAACCGGCGAAGCGGAAGACGGGCATCGGTGCGCCCTGAAGCGGAGTACGCATTGCGCGACCTTCGACCATGTTGGTCAGGACAGTTCCCAGCGAGTTGCCTTTGCGGTCGTAAAAGGTGAATACGCCGTTCGTCGTCTGGATTGGAGAAACCGTTGTAGGGGCGAGAGGGTTGAAGTGCAGCGTCGCGCTGACATCACCGACAATTGGTCCTTCAACGGTGCGGCTGCGCGGCGCGCCTGAAGCAAGATCGAAGTCAATACGAACGAGCCGTAGCCGCTCATAGACTTGTGAGCCGAGTATTTGACCGCTCGGAGAGAGGTTGAGTTTGACTGGCTTTGAAGTATCCGTCTCTCCCATAAAAAACATGAACGTGGCGCTGGGATCCGGATCCGGTACGGGACGCAACGGCGCAGGCTCCGCTTCAGTCCGAAGTTTTTCTTGTGGGTCCATGACTCGGACCATCAGGTTCAGCCCCAGCTTCATCGGTGGTTGGATATAACCATTGATGACGAAGGCGCCGGTCATCCCTGCAAACTCGCCGAGTCCTTCCAGGATTTCGATCACCGCTCCGATTCGCAAACGACTCTGGCCATCCTCAGTGACGGGAAATGTTCGTCCGGTACCGAATGCGCGAAAGCCACTCCCACGAGCGTCTTTGAAGCTTAGTTGACCGTTGAGCATTGTGAAGCGCTGTGAGACGAAGGGATTGAGAATCGTCGTGGGTGGAAAGACATCCGGGGCGGCCTGGAAGTTCTCAGGGATTGGCGTCCAACGGATGTGCACGTTGGCAACAGGCTCGCCGACCTGATTGCTGGCCCGCAGTCCACAATGTTCGTCTTCAAGCACCTGGAAACGGTGAAGCTCCTCGTTAACGTTGACCGCTGTCAGTAGATATTGCGAGAGGACAGGAATGCCGGGAATAAGAGGCACCGGCTGGTTCGGCATGTTCGGGTTATCGGAGTTGAAAATCGGGAAGTACGCAGCACTCTTCAACAGCCGCGTTACTTCTTCAACCTTGTACGTTTCCGGATTCACTCCGGGCGGGAATGTCGGTGGCAGCGGAAACGGTAATCCACCGGCTCCTGTATTCGGCGGTCCGGGCGGTTGTCCTTTATATATTCCGGCACTCATGAAGAAACCTAAGCTGCTTATTTGTGCGGCTTATATGAAGCGTCGTCGGCGACTACAATCCCGACCGCTGCCGGCAAATCTGATCCGCTGGCATTGCGTCCACATACCCTCACCATGCCTTCACCCCGCTCCGAGGAGAGCAGCGCAAACAAAGCCTCACCTACGTATGGCTCATCCGCGGCAGGATCCCATTGCGTAAATACAGTTCCGACCAGGAAGGTGCCCGGGACGTTCGTAAACACAAAATCGCCACGCTGTCCGGCCATGAGAGTCTGGGTGAACACACCCCAGATGAAAGATGTGTCCTTTACGGTGATGAAAAGATTTCCTTCCGGATCTTCCTCACCGCGCGCGTTGAATCTCCCCGTGACGATCTCGTCGGGCATTCGAACGTACTCGACTATTGTCGGCGGGTCGGCTTTGTAGCCAGTTTGAATATCCATCACTCAACTCCTTTTGTTAGCTCGCCCGAAAAGTCTTTCCTGTTTCGGGTCAGTACCCGATCCAGGTTACGGCTGAGCCGGCGGGATGCCTGAACGTTTCTTATCGCTCTCAGTTAGACGAACATCGTTCTGGAAGATCATGTTCCAGTCTGGGCCAAGCATGATCATTCCCGCAGCAGCATGGCGCGGCGAGCTGCTTGAGTTTTGACCAATGACGCGAACAACATTGATGCCGCGTTGTAGCGAAACCAGCATCATTGGCGATTCGCCGATATAAGGAATATTTCCTCCGTTGCCGCCACCTTCTACTGCCTGTCGACGGCGTGAGACGATTTGGTCGCGCCGGACCCAGCGTCCGCCGGGCTCTTCCTCCTGAAATATTTCTGTGTGCTTGGTATCGCGGTCTTTGTAGGAGATGATGCGACGCTCTTTAACCTTGAAGACATTGCCCTCAGCGTCTGTCTTGCCGAAGCAATTGCGAGTCTCACCTAAAAGAGTCAACGTGCGCGTCGCAACGTCGTAGTCACCCTCGAAGATACTGAGATTCGACTGCGCGGATTTCACCCAGCAGGCGTGATAGCGACCCGTGTTGTGGTCGAACCCAAAGGTGCCGAACTGTTTGAAGTCCATGCCATGAAATTTCGCGGTGTAGTTGCTGGAAACCCACAGATCACCGGTGAAGCTGCGGAGCAGCAAGTTGATCTCAGTTCCCTCGATAGGTGTGGGATCCTTATCAGGTCCATTTTCGTAGACGCTAACTGAATTGATCCAATCGCCCTCTTCCCAGAGCAGCGGGCTGCTTCCCAAAGGATCTCCGAGCCGCTTACGGGTTATCGAGTGCGGGGAAAATGAACCTGCTCCCGGCATCCATTCGGTGAAGTTACCCGTTAGAGAATAGGAACCGAAGGTGTTGTTAAAGGTCATCGAACCCATCTGCCCCGGCTCCAGCTTGTTGCTAAAGTGGGCCCATATGTGCACGATTCCGGATCCCATTCCCAGGAAGACGCGTCCCCGGGGATCCTTTTCTCCTTCGTCGTTGTACCGACCAGGCGTGATCGTGTCGGGCAGCTTTACCTCTTCGACCAACATCGGCACTTCTGGTTTTTCTTTTTTGGGACTCATAATGACCTCCGCTTTATCTAATGTTTGCGTTCTGCGAGATGATGAAGCCTGCGGCTGCCGGGAGATCCTCACTGTGCAGGTTTTGGCCCACCACGCGAGCGATGTTTCTCCCGTTCATTGAGGCGATAAGAGTAAAGATAGCGTCGCTAACACGCGGATAACCTGTATTAAGATCCCACTCTGTAAAGAAGGATGTGATTGGTCCGGTACCCGGCATGTTTCTAAAAATCATGTCGCCACGCTGGCCGGCGCGCAGTGGTTGGCTGAACACGGCCCAGACGAAGGTCACACCCGCAAACTCCACTATCACCCGCGTGTCACGTGGTGTTTCCTGTTTGAAATCTCCCAGCCACTTGCCGTACGCGTCGTAGTATCCCGGCTTGATGTAATCGATGGGATCTGTCTGACGTAAAAGATCGCGCCAATATTGCGACGGCATTGGCGTCATATCGGGAAGAGTTACGTAATCGATAAGAACAGGATCGGCCAGGTTTCCCAGATCAGCTTGCATGTCAAACCTCCTTCAGGTTTCTTTCAAAACAGGTCTTGCTCAGAAACGGATATGTACATTCGAAAAACTCCTTACGAGAATGGACCAATGCATTCCACGTTTAGGAGGAATTGACGTTTGTGATCACGTACAAACCGCAATCCACGCTCGAGCGCATCAGGCAACTCTTTCGGATTCCTGACCGCTTCTCCGTCTCCTCCGAATGCAGCTATCAGTCTTTCGTAAGCCGGCCAGGGTTTAACGGCGCCGGGCGGCGGCTGAAAGGCGAGCATGGGGAACGGTTCGCCGAACTTTGTATGACCCCCACTTTGTGCAGGGTGAATTAACTGCGTTTCGAGCGCGAGATAACCCCAGCCACCGTTGTTACAGACAATCCAAAGTACCGGCAGCTCATGCATCGCTGAAATCATGTGCGCCGCGCTTGGTCCACCGAAAACATACGTGCCTTCTCCTATTACTGAAATGACTGTCTTTTCCGGATCGCCGAGCTTTAGACCTAACGCAGCCCCAACCCCAAAACCGAGACCGCCGGCAGCAGAAAACCCGATGTAAGACCCGGGCTTTGTGAATTCCGTGAAGGGCAACTGCAGGTCATACTCCTGCGCCACGACTATTTCGTCGCGCTTCGCATCGTGGTGAATCAATTCCCGTAAACAGTAAGAAAGCCACTCAAGGGAGGTCTTTGGCTTGCCTCCCTCTCGCTTTGCGAATTCTCGGAGCTTTGTTTGCCGTTCCCGGTGTTGTTTCTTGAGACGCTCGAAACGCTGGGTAATAGCGTTATCACCCGCCGGCTTGAGCTTTCGCACGGCAGCAGTGAGCTGTCGCACTGTCTCTTCGGAGTTTGCGGCGATCGCCTGACTTGCCGGGAAACCCCATACGGGATAACGGCTAAAGAGTGGATCGCTACCGATGTGGACCACCCACGCTTTGTCATTCGGACGAGGCCCCAGGCTCGGCACCCAGGGCATCGGGCAGTCAATAACGAGAATGACGTCAGCTTGTGTTAGCAGCCCTGGTGTTACAGGGTCCGGCGCGGTTGGGTTTGTTGGATCGTTATACTGGAACCCCTGATGCAGAGGATTCTCCGTAGGAAAGTTCATGAACTCAGCAATCTGGAATTCAATGACCGGAATCGCCAATGCTTCAGCAAGCTGGACCAACTCGGGCACTGCTTCAGGACGACGGCCATAACTCCGAGTGATGATGAGCGGATTGGATGATTCCGCGAGTCGCCTGGCGGTAATCTCGATTTGGCCCGGATCAGGATAGGCTACTGCTACAGGCGTTAGTTGTTCGGCCGCTTTGCTGAGCTCAAACTTGTCGTGATTTTCTGCAAGCAGCTCGCGAGGCAGTGTCAGGTAGACAGGACCACGTGGCTCAGTCATTGCGAGCGCAAAGGCTCGCCTCACGACAGTGTCGAGCTGGTCGAAGGAACGCAGTTCGTAATCCCACTTTACGAAGTTGCGCACCATCCCACCCTGATCAAAAGACTCCTGTCCCCAGTGAATTACCAGATCACGACTCGCGATGCTGCCAGTCTCCGTAATTGGAGGACGTCCCGATAACAAAACCAGCGGAACATTGGAACGCGAAGCGTTGATTAAACCGCAGAGAGCGTTCGCGGTGCCGACAGTGCTGTGTACCAGCACGACAGGCGGATTGCCGGTTTGTAGGTAGTATGCATGCGCCATACTCATCGCACACATTTCGTGCGGCACGGCAATTGGCTGCGGAATGGGCCGCCCTTCTTCGCCTCCATTTTTATATTTTGCGAAGGCATCGATGAGCGATGGGACATCCGATCCAGGCGCTCCGAGCACATGCGTCACTCCCAGGTGGCCCAGGAGATGGAGAAACGCTTGAGCCGTATTCTCTATTTTTATAACCCCGGATTTCGGCTCTACGGTCTTCTTGATCATGTCGGCTGCCTTTTCGGCAATCATGATCGTGGGCGCGTTTGTATTGCCTGAAGTGATGGTTGGCATGATCGACGCATCCACAACTCGCAGGTTCGCAATCCCGTGCACCCTCAGCTCCGGATCCACAACAGCTCCAGCTTTGGGATCTGTTCCCATCTTGCAGGTGCCTACCGGATGAAAGAGACCGATTGCACTCGCTCTGATGTACATCTCAAGCTCGGCATCCGTCTGCATGCCTGGACCAGGAGCTGCTTCATCGCCGCGATACTCATCGAAAGCTGCCTGTTGACCAATCTCGCGGCCGAGTTTGAGTCCGGCGATCAGAGTTTTTATGTCGGCCTGTTCGGCGAAGTAGTTGGGACGGATGTCTGGTGCGGCAGAAGGATCTTTTGAACTCAGGAAAATCTCACCGCGGCTAAGCGGTTTCACCAGTGTAGAGACGATCATGTAACCCAGTTCCGCCGGAAACGGAGGTTTTCCGAGTACCCTGTGGGTGAAGTGAAATTGCAAGTCGGGCCACTGTGAGTCTTCGCGGGTATCAAGGAAGTATGCTGCTTCTACTCCTCCTGTCGCCGACTCCGGCGATCTTGTCGGAGGCTTGTACATGTAGAGCACTGGGGCAATGGGGTGGTCCTGCAAGTTTTTCCCAACACCCGGAAGATCCTCGACGACCGTGATGCCCATCTTTGTCAGATGATCCTTTGGTCCAATACCGGAAAGCATCAGCAGCTTCGGCGAATTCACCGTGCCGCAACAGACGATAACTTCCCGGCGTGCGTTCACCTTTCGCTTGTCTCGAAGCTCGACTCCGATCGCGCGTTTCTGATCTAAAAGGATTTTGTCTGTCTCTGCGTTAGTCAGGATCGTGATGCGCTTTTTAACCTCGGGTGTGAGAAACGCCGTGGCAGCACTGGAACGTCTTCGAGCAGCATCGACATTCACCTGCAAGAGACTTGCACCGCCCGTTTGCTCTTCATCGTTAAAGTCGTCGATGTGGTCGATGCCAACCATTTGCGCGGCTTTCAGAAAAGCCCTGGTGGTTGGAGCCGGCGGATTGGGATCGCTGACAAAGAGTGGGCCATCTTTACCGTGGTACTTTTCACTGATTGACGGACGTAAGTTGCGCTCCGACTTTTTGAAATAAGGCAGGATGTCGTCGAAGCCCCAGCCCGTGTTCCCCTGGGATGCCCAGTCGTTGTAATCACGATAATTGCCGCGGATGTAGATAAGAGCATTGATCGCGCTACTTCCGCCCAGGACTTTTCCTCTGGGCCAGGGAACGAACTGCTTATCCGGATCGGGACCAGGCGGTCGAATTGGTCCTGGGGTGAGTCCCGGGACATTCTTGACCGGAACCTTGTATGCCCAATCAACAGGCGTACCCTGAAGATCTTCGAAGGCGACGGGTTTATGTATACGCGGATCCGTATCGGCGCCGCCCGCCTCGATGAGTAAGACCTCGACGTCCGGATCCTCGCTCAACCGATTCGCCAGAACACACCCGGCCGATCCGGCACCAACGATGATGTAATCATAACTGTCTGCGAGCACAGCCGGCTTATCAGGGACGGGAGTAGGTACAACTCTCCCTCCACGCCGTCTATCTCGGCGCGATCCTCTTATTTTCATACACCCTCCAAACGTTACGATGGGGGTCTATCAGCAGGGTCGCGAATGACCCTGAAAGTATCGACCGTTGTTGCGGTGAAGCGAACGTCCTGTGGACCAAAGAGGTCCACACCTCTTTCAATATGAGTCGAGCCCAACGAAGTTTTCAGACCTTGCGCGCGGGCATAACGTCCGACGCCATTGGTAATGATCTGGCCGCACGTGACCATAAAAAGAAACGACCCATCGTTCAGCGGCATAAGATGGCTTAGCGCTGGTCCAACCGCGGTTATCGAGCTGCCATCGCCAAAGACCCAAATACCCTTCGTCTGGGCCACCGGCGCAAGATGCGGCACTGGACCATGCGGCTCGTTCATCGGCCCGGCTGGATTGGGCGGACGTTGCAGCAGCTCACGCGGATCGCTGAACTGCGCTTCCCAAACACCTTCGTGATATCCGTCCGGCGTACCGTCCATTTTGAATTGTTCCATCGAGAGCGTGATGTACTTCTTGTCCGGACTGAATCGTCCATGCCCTCTCGTGTAACAGATAATGACTTCTTCCTCGGGTGTGCTCTGCGCGCCACTCAGGGTTGGATCAAAATAGGAGGCGATATCTTCAATTGAGTAGATGTTCATCGTTACTCAGTTACTCCTCTCCCCGATTTGATTTCCGCGAGCCATGCAGCGATCTCTCTCCCGACTCCGTCGGGGTTGTCTTCCTGGTGAAAATGAATTCCCGGACCGATGTTTACAGTTTTCAGGTTGGTTAGGTTGTCGCGGCACCACGCGACATCGGCGGCAGTAGTTATAGCGCCGGGATCGGCATAAATCAGAAGTTTAGGAATGCTCGATCGCTTCAGCTTTTCGCAGTAGTTCGAGACGAGACTCGTGATCGCTCCGGGCACACCGGCGACAGGTAGTTCATTGATAAATGCCATGATGGGGAGACGGTCGCGCTGCGTCCGGAAAGGTTCTCGATAATAATTCATCTCCGTTTCGCTGAGTTTGCGCATGACGCTTCCCGGAAGCACTTGCTCGATCATGACGTTGTTCTCAATGATCAGCTCACGCCCTTTTTTAGGATCTCGGAACGTCCGGAAGGTGTCGCGCAACGACGCTGGAAAATCCTCCCATGACATGTATGGCTTCACGAGAGCTTCCATGAAGACAATTCCCTTCACTTTTTCGTGATTGCGCATTGCGTAGTGAAATCCGAGCGCAGTGCCCCAATCGTGAAGTACGAGTGTGATCTTGCGGAGTCCGAGTTTCTTAATGAATTCTTCGAGATAATCAAACTGATCAAAGAATGAGTAATCAATTTCCGGCTTGCCTGATCGGCCCATCCCAATCAGGTCCGGTGCTATGCATCGTCCTGAAGAAGTTAAATGAGGAATGACATTGCGCCAGAGGTACGACCATGCTGGATTACCGTGCAGGAAAAGGATCGGATCACCCTGGCCTTCGTCGATGTAGTGCATTTTCGATCCGCGCACGTTGGCATAGTGGGCTTCGAATGGATAATCAGCGGACGGCGCGGGTGTGCTTCCGGAATATGAATCAGGCGCTCGAGTGGTAGTTGGAGGACGCGTGCCGGACGAGGCTGTGTCGGGCGACGCATAGTATCTGCCCGGAACAATCCGAAACGTGTCCATGGTAGAGGCAGTGAAGGAAACATCATCAGCGCCAAAGAGGTTAACGCCGGCCGGTACATGCGTCGAACCTAACGATTGGACCAGGCCATAGGCACCGGAGAAGCGTCCGGTTCCACCCGTGATGATCTGCGCCGTGCTGACGAGAAAAAGAAACGATCCGTCGCGCAGGGGTATCAGGTGACTGGCGGCGGGTCCCGCAACGATGACCGAACTGTTGTCGCCGAAGACCCAATGCGCCTTGGTCTGGGCCATCACGGGAGCGTGTGGCACCGGCCCGCGTGGCTCGTTCATTGGTCCCTGCGGCGGCGCCGGACGGGCGAGCAACTCTTCAGGCCTGGTAAATTGTGCTTCCCATACGCCTTCGTGATAACCATCCTCTCGTCCGTCAAGCGTGTATAACTTCATGCGCAAAGCGATGAATTTTTTATCCTGACTGAACTTCCCACTTCCCCTCGTATAGCGCGCGAGCACCACTTCCCGAGACGGATCAGCCTTGTAACCAGTGACGAGTCCGGCGGGTGGCTGGTAGGACGGAGGCGGTTGGTACGACGGCGGCGCCGGAGCTGTGGGCGTTGCCGGAGAACGCGTCGACGTTCCCGTCGAAAAATTTCCAAGTAGTGCATCCACGAGCTGCGCTTGAATCGCGTCGCCTGAGCGAAACGTCGCTCCCATCAATGATCCGAATTGAGTCGCAGCAGCTTCGGTAACCGCGTTTAGACTTTCGGTTGTCTGGCCCAGCGAACGGTTTGGATCACCCAGGTTGAGCAAATTCATAAACTGCTGAAACCCGAACAACGGCATCGCCCACGAAAAGCGAATCATAGCTTTGCTTAAGTCACGCATTTTCAAACTCCCTTCAAAACGCAGGGGTATCTCGGTACGGACAACCGGCTTTGCGCCCAGTCATCATTGAAAGACTACAGAGGCCACGGGATCGATCGCGCGAGCCACGCTTTGCGATCGACTAGTTCACTTTGCCTGCTTACGGAACCTGGCGAACTGTAAGAGTTCCTCGCAGCGTTTTGTTGATATCCTTCAGGCGATCACTTTCATCCTTCTCATCCTTCGGACGCCTGCCAATGAGCCGCACGTCAACTCTGACGTGTTCATCAACATCGTCTTGCGGCAATCCCCGGTAATATTCTCCGTTTTCGTCGTCGTCACCATTTTCGTTTACTCGCAGGTGCGGCGGAGGATAGTTGTTGTCCAACCATTTCGGCGGACGCTCATAAGGACGGCCCTTTCTGGCTGCCTCGCGGACGCCATCAAGAAATTTGCTGATCCTTGCACCTTTATAGTCACCTAGCGTAGTGCTGTAGCCGATGACCTCTCGATCGTCGTCAAGGGCGACCGCCAGGTCTGCCTTCGTGAACCAGATGTCATACTCCAGCAGCTTGAGATCGTCTCCTCGAAGGTCTATGTCTTCCATCTCGCTTTGCTCCTTTTGTTGTTGATCTTTCAATTCGACACTCGTCGTCAAAGTGTCGTGCTTCCGTGTTTCGTATAAGTCACCCGGTGGTGTCACGCGATTCAAGTTCTGACCAGGACGCTGAATCATTCCCCCAACGGTCGTGTCGATCACCTCGTCAGTGCTCCTCTGAATCCCTCTCATCGACGTGGTGAAGACTTCGATCGTGGATACGAAAATCGTCAACGGAAACCGGAGCATCTCGGCGAGCAGCCACATGAGACTGCCGATGCCGGTTCCTGCGCCCGCTCTCTGCTGACCCATCTCTCCATACTGACGGTCCTCTTGATTCATCTCTTACATCAGACTCGACCCGAGCGTTTCTTCAGCTCCGATTTGCAATTCGCAACAACATCACCGCCCACAACAAAAACACCAATGCCTTAAGACTCTGACTCCACGCGTCAGCCAAATAATGCTTAACGTACGGCGCCAACAGGATCATGATTGCGGTGGCAAACAACAGCGCCATGATGGCCGGGGGAGTTTTCTTTTGTACTCGCTGCGCAGGCTGCGCCACACTCAACCTCAGGCGCGCGTTGCCTTCCGCCAATAACGTCAACGTCTGATCGAGCTTCTGAGGAAAGTCGATCATCATCCCGAAGTATTTATCCATCTGCTCGCCAAACTCTTTAATGGTTAACTTCTCTCGAAACTTCTCCATCCCGGCCAGGACTCGCACGTCCTGCAAAGCGTCCTTGAGAGCATCTCGTGTTGGAGCAAGCCGCTGCGTAATACTCGAAATGATGAAGAGACCACGATAAAAGGACGACAGGTGCGGCCGAGGCCAGTAGTTGGCTTTGCCGGCGTATCTCCAATGGAGAAAAAGATGTTCCGCCAGATTGATGTTCTCAAGATCGTGGTTCAATTCGTTGTCGCGGAAAGGCACGATCTGTCTGAACGCCTGCCGCAACGCATTCTCGCTGCCGGATCGCTTATCGCTCTCCAATTCTCTGAGTAGACACGAACAGGCGAGATCGGGATCCTCGTTCACGACAGCGACGAGGTAGTCCCAGAGATTCGCCTTCGCCTCCGCTGTCAGGTCAGCAAAACATCCATCGACGAAGGCAATCTGATTATTGGGAAGAACTGTTACATTTGCGGGGAATGGTTCTGCCGGGAAAATATTTCCCAGCAGTGCCTGTTTAAGCCAGGCTACACATAGGCGGCGAGCAACAGTGTAACGCTCCTCCTCTTCAATCTCCGTTTCGCAGCCGTTCGCATCCGGAATAGACTTCAGCAATGCGTCAATACTGTCTCCCGGCAGGTCTTCGATAGTGAGCACTTTGGATGTGCTCGATTGCGGATGCACCAACGGAGCTCTAAGAATTCCAAAAGCATCCGCGTCTTGCGCAATCATCGCCAATGAAACGGCTTGAAGTGAGAGATCGATGCGGTGCCGCAAGCTTAGACGAAAGGCGTCAATCGCACTTTCGATCTGAGAAGCGGTCAGGTTCGTACCGTCGAGTGGGCCCTTGAGGAGATGCAGCAGCTCGACGTCGTAATAAAGCGATTCTTCGACTTCAGGATGAAGAATCTTGACGACGACTGCCTGTCCGTCGTGTAACGAGGCGTGATGTTGTTGATGAAACAGACCGGACGCAAACGGCCGTTCTTCGAACTCAAGATAGACGTCCTCCAGTGATAATCCGAGCTCCTGGTTAACCAGTCTTCGAATCGCCGCCGGCGAAGATTCTTCGCCGCCGTCGGGCAATGATGCGAGTTCCAGGCAGTCATTGGCCTCGAGCAGGTCAACGCGTGTTGACAGGTAGAGACCAAAGGCACAGAAGACTGGCCCAAGTTCTTCCAGAGCGGCTCTCAGTCTTCCGATATGATTACCTTCGAAACTAACGGACGGAGTTGTTAACCCGAGAGGACGTCGCCGCAGCCACATTGCCAGGCACTGTTCAACCTCCTGCCGCCGTTGCTTCAGGCTGGTCGTTGGAGCGCTCTGGTGGACGGACGTTATCACTATTGTGCCTTTTTCAATTCTGAGAGTTGAGTTCCCCGTTCGATCTGTTTCAGATCATTCTCGAGCGCGTCCCTGGTCGTGGGGCCACGATAAATCTTGACGATGCGTTGTGACTGATCGAGCACCAGCGTGTAGGGAATGCCAAGCCCATTGAAACGTTGAAAAAGTTCCTCGTCGCCGAGCAAGACCGTGTAGTTGATTTGATGTTGTGCAACGAACGGCTCGACGGTTTGACGTCCTTCCTGGTCCAAAGCGATGCCGATCACTTTGACTTTGGAAGTTGCGGCAAGCTCCTTGAGCTCCGGTATTTCGGACATACAAGGTTGGCACCACGTAGCCCAGAAGTTCAGCACAACAACATTGCCTTTGAGGGTCTCGCCCTTCACCGTCGTCCCGTCCAACGATGTAAGCGCAAAGTCCGGGACGTTGCTGCCTACGACTACATTTTCCGGATGCGCATCCCCGCCGCTGCTACAGGCAACCGCAGTCAGAAGAGCGATAGAACAGAGAAGAATATTTAGTTTAGACAGTTTCATACTCCCTACTTCCTCGTAGTCTAAAAAACAGTCTCGATCATTGCTTCATCGCTGGTCCGGCGGTCTCACCGGTCCCCAACCTGTTTCAGTTGATGAACAACTGCCGCAACCGGCTCCCGGGATCGCGCCACCCATTGCTTGACCGACGATGCCCGCAGTTTGTCCCAGTGCCCCAAGGGTCTGCGATACGAAGTCGACGGCCTGCCCGCCAACGTTAGAAACCCCACCTGGTCCCGACATGTTCCTGGCGCTTGATCGACCATCACCACACGAAGACCCGTTCAGCAATCCAAGCGTAAAGACACGGAACATCAGATCCACGGTTCCCCTTTGCAGGTTATCGCCAACTCTGAAACTGCTTTGTGCGATGCTTCCCATCTGTTCTGCCGTCGCTTTGGTGACGCTATTGAATGAGCTTGCCGCCTGGCCTGTCTGTAACCATCCCTGTGGCGTCAGAAATTTAGCCATTTCCTGAAGGCCGAATAGTGACGATGACCATGCATAACTGATTACCGATTTAGTGAATTCACGCATGACTAACCTTCCTCTTAACTGTCGTTAACAACCTCAATCCGTGTTATGTAGACTGCCGGAAGCGACTTTCACCTTCCGCGATCCAACGAATTGACTCGCGAGCATCGCGGCAACAATCGCAATCAGAATGAACTCCGGTGTAAACCAACCAGTGTTGGATTTTGCTGTGTCAGATCCGACCGTGAGTAGTGTTAGCCCAACCAGGAGCAGCGATGCGATTCGAAGCGGAAGCTCACGGTGCTTGTCTTCACCTGTCACACTCGGAATGTCGGTGTAGGCCTTCATCTGGCCGGAGGCTAAATTGCTGAGAGCTTGCCATGCTCTAAGCGCGCCGTCCGTCATGAGACTACTACCCGAGCTGGCCCATGCAGCCATCGTGCTGTAGCTGAACACTGCACTCCGCGCATGCCACTTCAGATGGCGCTGGCAGATCAACTCGAGGTGCCGGCCGAGATCGAAATCCGGCGCAACGCGAGTGATTAATCCGTCAATAGCGATGGCTGAGCGGATGTACTTGACTACGTCCCGTTCCGGATAGATGCCGGTCTCTCGAGAGAGCATGAGCATGTCAAGCATCACGAGCGTCGCGTTTTTCTTCAGCCGCCGTGAATTCCCGACAGTCTCGTACCACTGTTTATTCAATTGCCTCATTCCGTGGCGGAACCCCTCGACATCCGACTTTTCGTTAACCGTTGAAATCTTAAAAAAGGCAGCGCACATTGCTTCCAGATCGCCGCGTCCGAGCGCCATCGTCAGTGAGACGATGTTCTGTCGCGAGTAACGACTCAGCATTCCAGTAATGCCAAAATCCACATACCCGACAACACTGTCCGGCAGAATCATCAGGTTGGCTGGATGTAAATCGGCGTGAAACATGCCGAACCGGTATGCATCGCTGAGGAAATTCTCCAGAATGTTGTAAACGAATTGATCCGGGTTGAATCCCTTAGCCTCTAACCTCTTGATAGTGAACTCGTCGCCTGTCTTTATCGCCCGAAGGTAGTCAAGCAAGTTCAAGCCGTCGATAAATTCGACTACCAATGTGCGGCGCGAAACGTAGTCAGCGAAAACTTTGGGAACACATTCGTGCGGATTTCCCCGCGCGATACGACGCTGTTGCTCCATGTAACGAGCCTCGCGCCGGTAGTCGAGTTCCTCACTGGTCCAGGTGACAAACTCGCTCGTTGGTTCGATCAACCAATAGAACATTTTTAAATGCAGGCGCCGGATGAGACGAATGAACGAATTCATCAAACGAATGTCGCCGTTGAAGTCTGTATCGACGTTGGGACGTTGAACTTTTACCGCCACCTTTTGACCGTGAAGTCGTGCAATGTGCACCTGACCAATGGAAGCGGTGGCGATAGGTTCGATCTCAATGTGATCAAAAATCTCGTGTGGTGATTTTCCAAACTCTGTTACAAATGTCCGCTCGACATGAGCGAACGGAAAAGGTGCAACGCGGTCCAGGAGGTTGAAGAGAGCATTGCAGTATTCGACCGGAAGAATGTCTGGTTGAAGCGCCAGCATCTGGCCAAACTTAATGAATGTGCCGCCCATGTCTTCGACCATTGCGCGCAGACGCTCCGGTCCGGAAAGCTTAGTCACCGCTAAATGAGGCTCGAGTTTGGGCCAGCGATTGACGGCGAGCGTTAGCGCGTACGCCAGCACATGTCTGACGATCACTTTTACAAGATGCGCTAGTCGCCGAATACTGGAACCGAAGAACATCAACTCGCCTCCTGCTCAAACACCGACCCGAAGAAAATCGACTTGCGCCGGCTGAGGATGCTTTCAATAGCTTCCTCCATCCTGCTTCTCACCTCTACGCTGATAGCGCGCACAGTTGCCGGATCAGCAGCCGCTTCGGGTGGGTACACATCTTTGATTTCGATCGGTGAGAGAAATTGCGTGTGCCACTTTGACGGCAGCGGCAGTGGTGACAGTGTCAACGGCAGACACGGCCACTCAGTCCGGCGCTTCCACCACTCCCACTCAAACTTTTTCACAATCGGAAGAATCTCGGCGCTTCCAATGGTGACGAAGGGAACGATGGGCGCCTGATGACGAAGTGCCATCTTCACGAAGTCGTTGCGCCCAAACTTTTGCAGGCGATACGCATCGCGGTAGAGTGAGAACGCACCTTTGATACCTTCGGGGAAGACACCTAACAACTCACCGCGATTGAGCATTCGATCGGCGTTGTCCTGACAAGCGATGACGCCACCCAGCTTAGTCAGGAAGTTAAAGCAGAACGGCATCTTTACAAGCCCCGGGGCCATCAGGAAGCGCGGGCAGCGACCGATGAGTCTAAATAGCTGTTGTATGAGCATGATGCCGTCCCATGGCATGAAGCCGCGATGCATCCCTACCAACACGGCAGGACCTTCGCGCGGGATCTGCTCAAGCCCCTTGAGCTCAATTCGCCAGTAGTAATGTTCAAGGAACTTGAAAACAGTTCGGCCCAGGGCTGAGACGTAGCGCGTATCCATTCCGAAATCGTCGAACTGCGTTTCAACATCCACCGGCAGATGATTTTTTGTGGCGACGCTAAATTCAGCCAACGCTGCCGCGCTCGAATGAGTTGGCTCGAATCCAAGTTGGTGTTTAATCTTTTCGTCCGAGACGCTCCACGAGTAGCGGATGTAATCGAGTTGTTCAACCGGATGGGCCAGCCGAAGAGGATTCATTACCGCGCGAGCCGGCCGCTGCAGAATGCGCGGCACGGGGAGACGTTTTACATGAGCGAGGCGTAAGGCTTTGCGCAGTGGTATCACGCTACGAGGGGCAACGTTAAAGACCCCCTCAGATCTTCGCTCAATGGCGCACTTCACCGCGTCTGCAAGATCGCCCGGACTGAGTAGTTGCAGCGAGGGTTCATGGCCTGGAAGCGTGATGGCTAAGCGACCTCGGAATAGGCGCGTGAAATAGTCTTCACTGCCATGCGCAAGCACCGCCGCGGGACGAAGGATCGCGAGAGCAACACCCTTACTCAATTGTTTCTCGGCAAGCTGCTCGAGCCTGGTCCATGCGCGGGCAATCCTGAACCTGTCTTCTTTCAACAGCGCACGCGTTTCGCGAATAAGACCAGGATTTTGCGGCGTGGCACCGTAAATTGCAGCGCTGGATATCAAAACGAATTGTTTGATGCCGGCGCACGCGCACTGCCGGAAGATTGCTTTTGCGTCTGCAAGATCAGGGACGTCTTCTCGGCGGGACAAGGGCGGTGAATAAACAACACAATCAACTGGTTCCCCATCGAACGATCGCAATTCGACAACATGGTTTTCACGCAAGCGCTCAACCAGCAACCTTGCTACTTCTGCTCGATGCTCGATAACAACGACTTTGCTCATCTGTTACCAACTCTCACTCGGGAAGGTAGTTGTCTTCCATAACCCATATCCTGATGGCTCCGTTCGTCGTCGAAAATAGATCCGAAAAAGATCGACTTACGCCGGCGCAGCATCTCCGCAATCGCTTGTTCCATCCGGCTCCTGACTTCCTGGCTGATTGCGCTCACCACTTGCGCGTCGTCCGCGGCTTCGGGCGGGAAACGGTCTTCGATGTGCAACGGCTCCAGGAATTGCGTGTGCCATTTCGAAGGCAGCGGAATCGCCCCCAGGAAGGGCCAGGTCGGCGTGATCGGAAACGTGGGCCACTCGGTGTTGCGCTTCCACCAGGCCCAGTTGACTTTTTTGAGTATCGGAAAAATCTCCGCACTGCCGACTGTCACAAAAGGAACTATCGGCGCGCGATGGCGCAGCGCGATCTTGACG
Source organism: Pyrinomonadaceae bacterium (assembly GCA_035275005.1). GTDB lineage: Bacteria > Acidobacteriota > Blastocatellia > Pyrinomonadales > Pyrinomonadaceae > PSRF01. The sequence continues at coordinate 29,467 of DATENQ010000564.1, forward strand.
AATTCGTCACGACCAAACTTCGTCAGCTTGTAAGCATCACGATAAGGCAGGAACGCGCCTTTGATGCCTTCCGGAAAGATCCCAACGATCTCGTCGCGCTTGAGCACAAAGTCCGCATTCTCCTGACAGGCGATGACGCCGCCGAGCTTCGTATGAAAGTTGAAGAGAAATGGAAACTTGATCAGTCCGGGATGAATTAGAAACCTGACATAGCGGCCAACATTTCGAACAATGAGATGAAGCGCCATGACCGCATCCCACGGCATGAAACCCCGATGCACGCCAACCAGGACCGCGCGTCCCTCACGCGGCAGGTAATGAAGATCTTTGACCTCGACACGCCAGTAATAGTCGTGCAGAAACTTAAACATCCGTCGGCCATAGAGCTCGATATACCGCTGGTCCATTCCGTAATCATCGAATTCCAGCGACGGCAATCGATGTGACTTGAGATGACCGGCTTCCGCGATGCGAAAGTCTCGCAATGCTTCAACACTGGAGCGACATGGCGCCCACTTCAGCTCACGTTTAATCTTCCGATTGGAGATGGTCCAGGAATAACGTATGTAGTCCAACTGTTCGATCGGATGCGCTAAACCCAAATGAGTCAGCGAACGGCGCGCGATTCGCTGGACCGTGCGCGATACCGGCAACCGTTTTGCTTCGCTGAGTCGCAGGGCGGCACGCAGAGTAATCACTCCATCGGGCGCTACGTTGAAAACTCCGCCGGCCCGGTTCGCGACCACGGTACATATCGCGCCGGCGAGATCGATCGGGCTGAGCAATTGAATGGTCGGATCGTGGCCCGGCAACGCGAAAACAAATCTTTGTCTGTAGAGATCACTGAAATAGTCATCGCCTCCGACTACCAGTACAGCGGCAGCGCGCAGGATATTCAGCTCGATGTTCATGCCGGAGAGTTCGCCCAAATAGGCGGCTGCGAGCGCTTCGAGATCGAGCCAGTCTCTGGTTATTCGTTTCTTGTCGCTGCGCGGGATAACGTGTGCTTCAGAAATGAAACCGGGATTGTGAGGGCTGGCTCCATAGATCATCGCGCTCGACAAAAGAACAAACTTCCTGATGCCCGCGCGAGCGCATTGCTGAAAAACCGACTCCGCGTCTTCCAGATCGAGACGGCGGCGATTGCGGCCCGGCGGTGGAGCGTAGACGACAGTATCGATTTCATGTTCCTGTAGCATCGTCGACAGACCACCGCTCAAGTGACCACCGAAGCCGTCTTCTTTCTGCGGTGCACGCACGCAAAACTCGACCAATTTACGGTGGCGAAGATTGCTCACGATCAATTCCGCCACAGTTTCTCGATCTTCGATCACGATGACTCTTGCCATTTGACTGTTTGCCTCAAATGCGACGTAAACCCGACACTACCGCGTTGCGGTACTGACCCGATCCCCTGTCGACAACTGCTTGGCGGGGCGCGGAAGATCTAAAACTTGAAACTCTTTCCCTTCCGTAATGCGAATCAGGTGACGAGCTCCGATAGCCTGGTCCCCATCCTTTGTGAACTTTTCGATCCTGCCTTTGGGCCAATGCACTGTCACAACATCAACCTGCGTCTTATCGCCGAGACCAAAATAAAGACGCGCACTCTGTTGCGACGCGAACCCCGAGCCCGCAGAAACGAGTCGTGTGAATTTTTGCCCGCCCGCTTCGACCGTTACCGACGCTCCGACCGCGTCACGATTGCTTTCGGTCCCGCGTAACTCGATGGCGAGCCAGTTGCGACGTTCACCTACGTTGTTGCGAAGCAACGTCGCTCGCGAGAGTTCGGCGCGGCCGGAGTCGCCGGGATTGTTGTTGATGACGACGTCCAGGTCGCCATCGTTGTCGAAATCGGCAGTTGCCGTCCCGCGCGCATCGCGTATGTCGTCTGCGCCTGTGGCCATCGCCACGTCCGTGAATTGCAGCTTGCCATCCGGTGCTGGTCCTTCGTTACGCAGCAGCACGTTGTGCTCATAACCGTTCCAGGAAATGTCGCCGCGAAATTCGTCCCGATAAAACTTGCCCGTCTTGTAATCGTTAATGTGCGCGACCGCGCTCAAGATGTAGGGCAGTCAAAGATCCTGTGTGCTCTTGGAAGTGATCCAGCCGTTAGAGGCGTAGATATCCTGATAACCATCGTTGTCGTAATCAAACATCGTCGAGCCCCAGTACCAGCCAAACGGATTGGTGCTCGTCGCCTCCGAGACGTCTGTGAACCTTCCCTTCCCGTCATTCAGATAAAGCGCGTTGCCTTTTACTGTTCTATCTCCATAGGTGCTCCAGTCAGTGCCAACATGGTTGTAGATCTCCTTGTAGACAGGAAAGTCTTCGAGGATCGTTCTCTGGCGTACACTCGTCACGAGATACTTGTGAAGCGTCGCCGCCTGGCCATACCAACGCTGGCCCGAATGAACGTCGGAGACGTACATGTCCAGATCGCCGTCGTTGTCGATGTCGCCCCAGGTCGCGCTCATGCCATAGCCCGGATCGAAAGCGTTCGCTTCTTTGGACACGTCGGTGAAAGTGCCGTTGCCGTTATTTCGCAAGAGTGCGTCGCGCCCGAAGTCGTTGGCGACATACATGTCGAGATCCCCGTCGTTGTCGTAGTCACCCCACGCGACACCGAGCGTGAGACCGGTTTCGTTAATTCCCGCTTCCTTCGTGACGTCCGTGAAATGAAAGTTTCCGTCGTTGCGAAACAGACGGTTGCCTTCGCCGTTGCGCGTGTAGAAGAGCGTCGTGGGAAGATGCTTGCGCGGATCCAGGTAACGCCCGGTGTAGAGATCGAGATCGCCGTCGTTGTCGTAATCGGCCGCGGCGGCGACAACAACGAAATCACCGTCACCGTGTTTGACGATTCCCGAGGAGTCAGTAACTTCGACGAACTTGCGGCGGGATGGCTGCTGAGGATCGGCAGGCACGTTCTTGAAGACGCGGCTTCTATCAGTGAAGCAGCCGAAGTAGGCGTCTTTGTACCCGTCGTTGTCGAAGTCTGCAAAGATGCCGACATTGACGCCCGCCATTTTTTCCGGCAGACCCGCTTCGACGGTTGCATCCACGAAAGAGCCGTCACCACGGTTGCGATAGAGACGCGGTTGCGCGCCATCCGCGAAGAAGATGTCGTACCAGCCATCGTTATCGTAATCGACCGCCGAGACTCCCGCCGGGCCATACTTGATGATCTCGAATGTCTTTGGCTTCCATGCAGGCGTGAAGAAATTCGGATTGAAGCGTGAGGCGAAATCGATACCGGCGCTCGAGTTGGCGCCGTCCGGTTCCGTCGCGTAGAAACTCGATCGTCCCCAGAGATCCGTGAACCCGCGGCGATCGCCTGTAACAGTTGTTCCGCGAATCAACTCCTGCCGGTGAATCTTCCAACTATTGCCATAGGCGCGCAGCCACATGCGGAAGAGCACCTGTGTTTCAAATGCTTCTTTGCTCTTGCCGTCGCTCGTGGTACGTGTGCCACGCAACCAAAGAAACGAGCGAATGATCGCGTCTCGATCGCTGTCAATTTGTTCGACTGAGTCGAGTTTGAGTTTTGCCTCGTCGACTGTGCTTATTGTCTTGAAGTAGCGATCAACCTCGTCCGCCATCTCGCGCTTGTTGGTAGTTCTCTCGACCGCTGGTTTCCACTTGTAAACGCGCACACCGTCGCGCTCAGACTGAAGCTGCTCTTCAGAAAATCCCTCATGGACTCCCGAGTAGTTGTCGTCATAACAGGAGAGGACTTGTGCAACGTCAAATTTCTCTACGCCGGTGCGATACTCACTCAGAACCTTCTGCGCCGCCTGACCCAGTTGAGCGAGCTGCTGCGCATTCGCCTCAATCTGGTCGAGCTTCAGCTTGGCCATCAGGATAAGTATTAACAGCACAATCAGCGGTGAGCTGTAGAACACTCGTTTTTGTCTCTTCGACATAAAACTCTCCTATCCGCAGATCATCTCTGTGTAATCTGTGTAATCTGTGGATCACCTTCCTCGATGCGCACCTGCCGGCTGCCTTTCATCACGTTTGTAAGCTCCTGCCCTTCGAGGTGCTGCACGCGTCCACTCGGCCAGCGGATCTCAATCGCGTCGACGTGGTCCGCTTTCCCGAGGCCAAAGTGAAGCGGCAACATCATCTCTGACGCATAACCTGAGCCTGCTTCGACTTGCCGCATCATCTTTTTCCCTCCAGCCGTGAGCCATACGCAGGCGCCGATCGCATCGCGATTGCTTTCGGTCCCAACCAATTTCAACTCAACCGAACTGCCTACTTTCTTCAGATTGTTCATATAAAGCACCGGCGTTTCGTTGTTGGCATTCATGACCAGGTCCAACCGCCCGTCGTTGTTGAAGTCGGCCACTGCAACACCACGGCCGTCCTTCACACTGTCAGAACCCGTTGGCCGCGCAATATCGATGAACTGCCCATCCCCGACATTCGCAAAGAGACACTTGTGCTCGTAACCGTTCCAGGAGTTCTCACCAACAAACTCGTGACTGAAGAAGAACCCCTGCTTGTACTTGTCAATGTGCGCGACCGCGCCCGATGTAAACGGGAGTCAAAGATCTTCCTTGTTCTTGTTTGTGATCCACCCATTCGCGGCATAGATGTCGAGATCCGTGTCGTTGTCGGCATCGAAGAAAGCGACACTCCAGCCCCAGCCCGCGCGGGCTGTGTGGCTGTCTTTCAACTCGCGAAACGTGCCGTCGCCGTTGTTCTTGAAGAGTGAGTTTCCTTCGCCGATGGTGGTGCCGATCGACATCCACTCAGAGCCCACCAGGTTATAGAATTTTCTGTATTCGAACATATCGAGAACTATCCAGCGCGTGCGTGCAACGTTGCGCATGTATTGGCTGACGGTCATGTCTTCGCCAAACCAGCGCTGGTTTGAGTTGATGTTCGAGGTGTAGAGATCGATCAGTCCGTCGTCGTCGAAATCGCCGAAGGTCAGGCCCATGCCGCCGCTGAAGTCGAGCACGCCTGCTTGCTTCGCTACATCAGTGAACGTTCCGTCACCGTTGTTGCGAAAGAGACACTTGCGTCCGAAGTCGTTTGCGACAGCAATATCCGGATAGCCGTCGCCGTCGTAATCGGCGGAAGCAACCGCGAGGGCCCAACCTGTGTCTCCTATGCCGCTGGACGCAGTTACATCGCGGAAGCCTTGTCCATGCTCGTTGTGATAGAGGCGATTGGGCTGCGCGTTTTGCGCGAAGAAAGGAAGGCGCGGAACCTCCGCGAAAGCATTGCCGTAAAGACCGATGTAAAGATCGACGTAGCCGTCGCGATCGTAATCAAGAAAACAGGCGGTGACGCTGGTCGAGTTGAAATCAAGCCCCATCTCCTTTGATTGATCGACGAACTTACCGCCGTCGTTTCGGTAGAACTTGTTTGGCGCGAGGTAGCGAGCGACGAAGAGGTCGTCGTCGCCGTCGTTGTCTATATCGGCAAAGATGCCGGCGTTGGCTTGGTCGATCCCTTCAAGACCGGCTTCAGCCGTGACATCAATAAATTTGACTTCGCCGGAACCATCGCTCACGTTCCGGTAAAGACGCGAACGTACGCCGTCTGGGAAGAAGATGTCCTGACGACCATCGTTGTTGTAATCGACCGCGCTTGCTCCGCCAGAGCCGTGTTCGATGATGTCAAACTTCATCTTCGCTGAATATTTTTCAGCGTCGAGTTTTGGATCGCGTGAGTGTTTGAAGTCGATCCCTGCGGCTGCGAGATTCACTTCTTTGAAGCTGCCGCCGTCACCAGCGACGCGCAGGCCCTCGAGGGCGCCGTTGGTTTGGACTAGCTCGTCTTTAACGATCTTCCAATCAAAGGCCGGGGGCTTCGCCTCGTTAACTAGTTGCCAGCGATAGAAGTAGCGGTCCTGAAAAACTGCTCCGTGCGGATCTTTGCCGTCGAGTATGAACTTGACGCGCAGCACCACACTCTTTTCAAGATCGACACTCTCGATCATGTCGATCTTCGTCCAGATGTTATCGATCGATGCGATGCTGGCCAGGTAGTTGACAACTTCGCCGCGCACAGCTTGTTTGTCCATGTCCTGCTTGCCGTTGATTACGACTCTGGAAACCGAGACATCGCTCTCATCCTTCGCCGATCCCAACTCCCAACGCCCGCGGCCGGGTGACCAGAAGCGATCTGAATACAGACTCATCACCGCCGCCGGATCCTTTTTCTCGAAGCTCTCCCGGATCGCGCGCGTGTAATTTCCGAGAAACACATTGACTGCTTTTCCCGTGTTGAAGAACCTCGCATGCTCTTTGTCGCGGCGGCCCATGAGATAGAGCGTTGCCGCAATCACGGATACGGCGATAACGAGCAGAACGATGGTTAGCTTCGCCAGCGTTTTGAGGAGTCGTTTTTTATTCGTGCCGTTCATTACAATTCCAAAAACACGCCGCGGATATTCGCGGACTTCAGCCACGGATTAACACTGATACTGTTGCTGAACTCTGACCGCCGGCCGGTTATCTTCCCAGCCACCCGCATCGCAGAAACAATGACCGGCGTGATGCCGCCGCCGGGTTGTGTCCAATGGCCCACGAAATACAAATTCTTCAACATCCCATTCAGCGCCGGACGGTTGGCGCCAAGTTGATCGGGCGACATCTCCCAGCCAAGCATCGCGCCCCTGTGGTTCAACGTGAACCGGTGCGACGTCAACGCTGAAGCACTCAGCTTGACGACCACTTTCTCCGTGAAGCCCGGCATCACACGCTCGAGGTTTTTCATGATGTAGGCTTCGACTTTCGCTTTGTGCGCGGCCCAGTCGTCGATCGATTCGTAATCAATGTCGGTCAGCTTCTGCACGATAACGATGTGTCCACCCGCCGGAGCCATCGCCGGTTCGTACAACGTCGGCACAAAGATCTTGAACGAGTTAGTCGCGACTCGATCTGAATCCCATGAATCCCAGTGATAACCATGCGCGGCGCGCAACACTTCAGTCTCAATTCCCTTCAGACCGACATGGACCAGAAAACACGGATGCGTTGGACGTAACCCACGAATGGAGGCAACTCGATCGCGATCGATGTGGTCTCGCTCGATTAACCGGTCGAGTGTCAACAGTAAATCGGCATTCGAAATGACCACGCCGGCACTGACGTGATGCCTCTGCTGAGTGCTTATCTCTACGCCACACGCGCTCTTGTTTCTGACGACGATGCGATTGACTTTCGCGCTCGTCAGGATGTGGCCGCCAAGTTCTTCGAAGCGAAGTGCCAGCTCGTCGGCAAAAGCCTGTGATCCACCACGCGGGTAGTAATTGCCCAGGAAGTAGGAGAGCCTGAGCATGGAATCGAAGACGAATGAAGTGCGGGACGGCGGAGATCCCCAGTGGCCGCAATCGGCGGCGAGCAGGAGCTTAAGTTTCGGATCGCGGAAGTGCTGGTCCAGTGCCTCACGCACCGTTGTCTGTGAGTACTGATCGAGCCGATCTGTTTCGCGCCAGCGGAAGTAGGTGAGCAACCCTGATAAATAGACTTCGCGCACCAGCATGAAAAACTGATCCAGGCTTTCGGCTTCCTGTGGAAATTCCTGCTTCAGTTTGCTGAGATAAGTATCGAAGTCGGCAGGCACTGCGAACGTGGAACCATCGGGGAAATGAAAATGATCGACCGGATCCATCTTCACCCACCCGTTAGTTACACCGAGCTCGCGCAACAACTTTCCGGTAATCGTCGCCGGATTCCCAAGCAAGGGGTAAAAGTGCGTTGCAGCGTCGAACGTAAAGCCTTTGCGCCGGAACGTGCTGCAATAACCACCGACCATGTAGTGCTGTTCGACCAGCAACACCCGCAGTTGTTCACGCGCCAACAGGTTTGCGCAGATCAGCCCACCGATGCCGGCGCCGATAATCACGGCATCGTAAGACGCCTCGGGCGAATGGCCGCGCAATCCTTTGAAAAGCCTCTTCATAACGCGCTCAACCCTGGTCTATTCCGGCCATACGTTTCATGTGCAGCCACAAACTCCCCGCTCGCGATCGCCGCACCCATGGAAAGCTCACCCGCGAGCAGTGTGGCGCAAATGATTTCGGCGAATTTGCCTGCCTTGCCTTTACCTGCACACCCCAGAATCTCGAGACATTCGCGGCTGGTCCCCAAAGCAGTACCGCCACCCACAGTCGCGACTGTCAGCGATGGCAGCGTCACACTCGCGTAAAGATCTCCGTTCTGGTCCAACTCGAAATTCGTAACGCCCACTGAAGAATTCACGATATTGGCAACGTCCTGGCCGCAGGCAATAAAGATTGCCGCCAGCCCGTTGGCGAATTGGCCGTTGTATCCGATAGCGTTGGCCTGCAAGTGGCCCAGCATCGTGTGTTGTCGCATCTGCAACAGGTCCTCAGGCGTGACGTGTAGGTACGACTTGACGATGTGTCGCGGCAGCAGCGCGCCTGCTGTCACTTTCTTGCCTTTGCCGCCGGCGAGCAGCGATCCACTCGCTCGTTTTTCCGAGCTGAAGCCGCTGAAGACGTAGAAGTGAAGAGCGCCGGAATGATCCATGATCCATTTGCACGCCTGCTCAGTGGCCTTAACGATCATGTTCATCCCCTGCGCATCGCCGGTGAAGTAACAGAAGTTAACGATCACTTCTCTTCCGATCGGGTGACACTCGATCCGCTGTAGCTTGCCGTGATGCGTGGTGGATTCAGCCTCGGCGCGAATCGAATCGAAACTGTCTGCAAGAGTGATAGCAAACTCATGCGCCCGAGCGACGTTTTCGAAGAGAAACACTGGGGAGACGCGATTCTCGTCTACGTGAACGCGAGTTGTGACACCGCCTGCGCGCGTCAGTGCGACCATGCCACGCTCATACGAGCGGACCAGCGCGCCTTCAGTCGTTGCCAGAGGAACATAAAAAAAGCCCCGCGCATCCGAACCGTTGATCAGCAATGGGCCCGCGACGCCGAGCGGCATTTGGGCTGTACCAACAGGGTTTTCAATATTGCCGCGCATCTCATCGCCCGGTATCGAATGTGCGCCAACATGGACCAACCGGCAGCCGGTTTTCTGTTCCAGCCATTGACGCCGCCGTTGGACGTAAGGCTGCGCGTAGCCCTGTTGCTTCATCCGGGGCACCAGGGACAACGCAACCTCACTTATGTTTTGTTCAGTTCTCATTACACTCTTGCCAGCACGAGCGAACAGCAATGACCGTCAAAACCGACTGAATTAATCAGCGCGGTTTCCAGATCGATTTTCGTGTTGTCAGGACTAATCACGTCGAATGCGAGGTCGTCATCAACTTGCTCGAGACCGTTGATGCCTGGCAGTACTCCGTCGCGCATCGTTTCCAGCAATGCAATGGCCTGCATTGGACCAGAAGCACCGAGTGTTTCCCCAAGCATTGACTTGATGGCTGTTACTGGAAGTTTGCGAGTCTGCCCGTTCAGGCCGGCGAAGACACCCTTCGCTTCATGCCGGTCGCCGGCCTGACTGCCGCTGGCAGACGCACTGATACAGTCGATCTCGTGAGGACCAGTGAAGGCATCGTTGATCGCATGTCGAACCGAAAGGGCGATTGAATTTATCGCCGACTTCTCGTCCTCGCCCTGCGACCAGTCATAACCGCAGCCGTGACCAGTAATCTCCGCGAGCGGGTGCGCGCCTCTTTCTCGTGCGAAGTGAGCGTCTTCAAGCATTAACAGAGCGGCGCCTTCACCAAGCGCGAACCCGTTGCGTCTCTTGTCAAATGGAATCGGAAAATCTCCGGCGCTGTGCTCCGATCGGCACAACAGTCCCGCACGGTCGAAGCCGTAGAACGACTCGAAACACATTTCATCAGCACCGCCGGCGAGGATGGCGCGAGCGCGACCGCTGCGAATCACTTCAGTCGCATAAGCAATCGCTTGCAGTCCCGAGGTTATGCCCGTTGAAATGGTCGAATTGATGCCGCGCAGGTTGTGGATGATGGCGGTTTGACCGGCAGCGGCGTTGATCACCGTGTTGGAAAAGTCCATAGGGCTCGCATAGGCTGGTCCAAATTCAAGCGCGCGGCGGTCAAATTCCGAGATGGTATGCACACTACAGAACATCGTCCCGAGCACTAACCCGACTTCTTCCTGATTCAGGATCGAGCCGGACCAGCCGCTATCGTTCAGCGCCAGTTGCGCCGCGGAAGCAACGAGTCGTGAGGTGCGGTCCAGCGGGCGCAGGTTTCTCCGGCCGAGATATGTCTTCGCGTCGAAGGAAGAGATCTCTCCGCCCAGCGGACAGCCAAGACCCGCCGTGCTGAAGAGCTCGACGGGTTTGACTGCACGGCGTCCGGAACAGAGGGAGAGCTGTAAGCTGCTGGAAGAATCGCCCAGCGAAGAGACAACACCCGCGCCAGTAATGACAACTCTGTTTCTCATCAGTTTAGAGTTCATACTTTCTGAGAATCAGCGAAGCGTTGTTGCCGCCAAACGCGTAAGCATTGTTCATGGCAACGCGTACCGTGTGCTCGCGCGCGTGGTTGGCAACGTAGTCCAGATCACACTCAGGATCCGGCTCTTTCAAATTTATTGTCGGGGGAATGCGATCGTGATAAATCGCAAGTGCGCAAGCGGCAGCTTCGATTGCCGACGCCGCACCCATCGTGTGACCGAGCATGGATTTGATCGAACTGATGGGTACGCGGTAAGCCACATCGCCAAACAGTTGTTTGACGGCTAACGTTTCCAGGCGATCGTTTGTCGGCGTTCCGGTGCCGTGCGCACTGATGTAACCGACCTCTTCCCGATCGGTTCCACTCTGTTCGAGGGCCTGCTTCATGGCGCGCATGGCCCCTTCGCCGTTTGGGTGTGCGGCTGTCATGTGATGTGCATCGCACGACAAGCCATAACCGGCAATCTCCGCGTAAATTCGCGCGCCACGTCGCGTCGCGGAAGACAGCGGCTCGAGCACAAGCACGCCTGCGCCTTCGCCCGGAATCATTCCCTTCCGGTATCGATCGAATGGCTGGCAGACTTCGGGCGCGATCGCTCCCAGTTGAGCGAACCCCGTGTAGGTGATACGAGAAAAAGAATCCGAGCCACCCGCCAGCATTAGACTGGCACGACCGGCTCGCAACACGTCGAATGCGTGGGCGATTGCGTAATTTCCTGCGGCACAAGCTGTCGGGATCATGATGTTTATGCCGCCGAACTGCAGTTCACGCGCGATGTGCGCGGCGATGACGTGGCTCGGATAGAGCGCCAGAAACTCCGGCCCAACGCGCTCCAGATTCTTGCTGACAAACAAGTCGTCAAAACGTTCTACCTCGCGTGGCTCACCTGAGGTCGTTCCCATTGAAACTCCAGCCCGCTCGAGATCAAGGGAAGCAATTTCCACGTTCGCGTCCGCCAGCGCTAAACGGGCGGCGGCGATTGCAAATTGCGATGCACGTCCCAGGTGAGCCGCGTCGAGATTCGAAAGGTAATTCTCTGCTTCAAAGTCATGCACTTCAGCGCCGCGATGAACGCTGTAAGCACTGGTGTCGAAAGACCTGACCGGACCAATTCCGGAGCGACCTTCGAGCAGATTGGTCCAGAAGCGCTCGCGACCGGTACCGATCGGAGTGACGACACCGATACCTGTAACAACCACGCGAGAGTGTTTCATCACGCCACCGCCAACTCGAGGTGTTGCTGGACGACTCTCACCGTATCGTTCACGGTGCGAATCTCCGACAGAACTTCGTCGGGAATCTTGACTTGAAACTGGTACTCGGCATCCACGGCTATTTCCAAAATGGTGAGCGAGTCGAGTTGCAGGTCGTCCTTGTACGACGCTGTGTCGGTGATTTCTTCGGGACTCAAGCTGGTGATCGTGGCGATCGACTTTTTGATCCTCGCCCTGATCTCTTCCGTGCTCATCGTTTTATCTCCTGTCGCGAGATGGTATGTATTTCGCACTTGAGTGGGACGCCCGTCTATCGGGACGATGGGAAAGGATTCTCAAGGAACTCCATGAGTGGTAGGGGAATTCCCTGATTAGCGCAAAAAGGCACAAAAGGCACAAGAATATTTATTTATCCGTTATGTGCCTTTTGTGCCTTTTTGCGGCTAATTTATGTGGCGCGGAGCCAGCCCTGGCGGAGTGCGTAGCGGACCATTTCGACGCGGCTCTTGAGGTCGAGCTTCTGCATTATGTTTGCTTTGTGAGTTTCGACTGTCTTAACGCTGATTCGAAGATAAGCGGCCACCTCTTTGTTGGTGTATCCCCAGGCGACAAGTCGCAATACTTCTACCTCGCGCTCGCTTAAGTCGTTGCCCTGCGGCCTGCCTCCGAGCCGGCGATTATTCAGGTATCCACCGACAACCTTGCCCGCCAGCGATGGATCGAGGTAAACACCGCCGGCAGCCACTACCCTAATCGCGTTGATCAACTCTTCAGCCGCGGCTTTTTTGAGCACATAACCGGAGGCGCCTACTTCGAGCAACTGTCGTAGATAGCCGTTATCGTCGTGAGCAGTCAGAACAAGCACCGTAGCCTTCTGGCCCATTCGCTTAAGGCGCTCCGTTACCTGAATGCCATTCAGGTCAGGCATTGAGATATCGAGGATGATCACGTCCGGCTGCAGGTCCCTGACTTTTTGCAGGGTCAGCCGCCCGTTGTCAGCCTCGCCAATAACGTCCATGTCTGCCTGCGCGTTGACCAGCGACTTCAATCCTTCGCGCATGACAGTATGGTCATCGGCTAAGAAAATGCGGAGCGAGTTCATAGGCAAAGGCTTTCTGTGGCACGGATGCGGAAGCTGGAATACGAATGGCCAGCGTCGTGCCGCAATCAGGTTCGGATTCGATATTGAACTTGCCGCCAACCAGAGCGACGCGTTCGTTTATGCCGACAAGCCCCAGTCCACCGTTAACCTTCAGGGGAACTTCAGGCTGGAACCCACGACCATTGTCTTCCACAATCACCAGCAGCTCGTCATACCGGTACTCCAGCATCACACTGACACGCGTCGCCTGTGCATGCTTTAAAACGTTCGTAAGCGCTTCCTGCACGATTCGGAAAACAGCCGTCTCAACGGGCGGCGGAAGTCGAAGCTTATTCAAGCCGCTGTGAAAATCGAGTGTGATTGAGTTTCGCTCTGACCACTTTTCCACGTAGTTCGAGATCGCAGTCTCCAGTCCCAGATCATCGAGCGCTGCCGGGCGCAGTTCCCAGGCGAGATGATGAGCTTCTTCTACCAGCCGCTCCGTCAACTTTTGCAACTGCAGCAGACTCTTGTGCAGCGAGGTTGATCCATTGCCTGTCGAATTGTTCAGCGTCTTGAGGCCGAGGAGCAGCGCCGTAAGTTGCTGGCCCGTTTGATCGTGTAGCTCACGAGAGATACGACGCCGCTCCTCTTCCTGTGCCGTAACAAGACGCCGGAGTAGCTCCAGGCGTGCTGCTTCGGATTCCTTATGCTTGCTGATTTCGGTCTGTAAGTTTTCATTCACTCTCGATAGCTCGCTGGTTCGTTCTTCAACTCGTTGCTCGAGATCGTTATAGGCATCGCGTAGTGCTTCCTCCGCTTGTCTTCGTTTCCAGTCCGAACGGTGAAGGGCAATAGAGTTGCGCCAGATTAACCCCGTGAGCACGAGAATGCTGGCCACTACACACAGTGGAACCGCGAAAGCCATGTCGTACAAACCTGCACGCGCGCCAAAGATGATCAAGCCGCCGGCCACGATCGGGATCGCGATGCTTGCCGGTAAAAGACGCCGCACCATCATCCCGCCAGCCGTGTCACTTAAGACAAACGACATTAACTGCTGTTCCGGATGAATGAAGAGTATTCCGAGACTGAGAGCGATGAAGATCAGCGCCGTGTGCAAAGCCATTCCGGTGTGCACACTGATGCTGTAAAGAAAAGCAACGTCATAGATATAGCCGACCAAAGCCAACGAGGCGATCAGTGCGGCCGCAAGCGCCAGTCGCTGGGCCAGGTGATAAGCACCGCCGGTTCTTCTGGATAACAGCAAAGCGCTACCTATTAGCACAAGATCTATTGCTGTATGAGGAGAAGGACGCCCGGGAAAGAATTGATCACTGCTTGCCAGTTGATGCCTGAAGATAAACTTATCGAGGCCAAGGTCGAACCTGCCGATATATTCGCTGATTATTAGCAGTGCGATCAGAATGACGGCGAGCGCACAAAGACCTGACACAACAGCCCTGCTCTTCAACATCCCGAGAGACATGCTGGCAAGTATAAAAGTGACGGCGGTCAGCGGAACCATCTGTGGTTGCCCGGGAAGGATGCTTTGAAGAATCGGAACATCAAAGGTCCAACCCAGCAACACCAGGCTCGAAATAACAACCCCTAAGCCGCTCACCGCCTTCGGAACGAATGCGAATGAGGCGAGGAAGTGAATCTGTGGTTCGGGGAGACTTTGTCGCATCTCAGATAAGGAATTTGGTTCAGCATTAGGCGGCTTGAAGTCAGAACGTTTATATCCCTTTTTCTTTAAGATACTTTTCAATTACGGTTGACAAATCTTTCTGATCCTCTCCCTCATGACAGTAAATGATCTCGCCATCCAGTCCGACGATATAAACCACGGGCAAGGTTGTCACTTTGTATGCTTGTGTTATCTGTTCTCCGTTGAGAAGCAACTCATAGCTATAGCCCTTCTGCTTCATCAGCGCGACTGCGTCGCCATTTTCCCAGGAATTGACGCCAAAGACGACAACTCCTTTATCGGCAAATTTTTGATGTAGTTTCTGCATGCGCGGCATCACTGCCGCGCATGGGATGCACCAGGTCGCCCAGAAATCCATAACCACAATCTTGCCGCGATATGACGAAAGAGAGTGCGTCTTACCTTCTGCGCCGGGCAACCGCCAGTCGGGAGCTGTCTGGCCGACTGGCAGTAGGTTCATAACCTGCTTCTGCCGAGGCTTCGGTGATGGGCCAATGATAATCGGGCCTTGGGCCAACACCTTTTCAGAGCTACACAAAACCAGAAGCAGAATCAAAGTCCAGATGAATCGCCCCATTTTGTTGACCTTTCACTCAAAACTAGAAACGGCGCGTGTAGCCGAACAGAATCATGTAATCAGCAAAAGCCGCGTCGCCTCCAGGACTGCCGACCAGGATGTCTGAAACACTTCGCTTGCGATTACGCCCAGCCGCTATGGGCACTGTTACCGACCACGTATCTTTGTATCTGAAATACTGCACGCCGGGCTCGATCGCCATGCCGTAGCCAGGTCGCCGGAAACCATTGCTCTTGCCGATTAAATCCCGTACCGGCACGCCCTCGATGCGCCAACCGATGGTGTAAGCCCATTGCCGCGTTTTGGGTACCGGACGCGCGATGCCAACGCGAGCCAGATACTGATCGGCAATCGACATGATCGCCTCGGAAGGACGGTTGCGCCCGGTCGGCACTCCATTAGTATCTTGTGGATTAATCAGGTAGGCTGCTGAACCATACACAGTCGTTTTGCCAAACCTCTTATATCCCTGGATGTCCAACGGAATGCCCCAACCGCCATCTCCTAATTGAATCGATTGGTCCACTACCTGTGTAACTGTCCGTCCGGTCAGGCTTGGCCCTGGCACGGTATCAGTAACATCGGGTTTTCCCGTAGGGAATTTGATACCGATTCCAAAGGATATATTGCGCGGTGACTCGCTCGGCCCCTTGAACAACCACGTTCGGCCCACTACTACGAGGTCGCCAAATCCGAAGCTATGGAAGATCTGCGGAGACGTGCCACGCCTTCGCGTCGCTATCAGAACAGGCACTGCTGCTGTGAGATTGAAGCGGCGATTGAAGTTGTAAGTGAGCGCCACATCATGGAGGTAGATGTTATTGACTACCTCGGTTCCCTGTTCCTCACGTTGGGTTTGCTCTTCAGTGCCTACAAAGTGGCGATGGGAGCGTTGTTTGCGGAGGCCAATAGAGAGCTGCCATCGCTCTTTGCCGAAAAGGCCTCCATCCTTTGAATGGGCATCATCGCTGCCGGCGCATCGCACGCCAATCACGGGCGCGCTTTGTCGTGCGGCCACTCAACCCTGGGCCCAGGCGTGATGGTTGGGTAAGAGTCCGCCGAAAAATGTTAGCGTGCCAAGCAGTATCAATCGATTGAAAGAGTGTTTGAACTTCTTCATTTTTGTCTCCCTTCTCTAGAACGACAGTCTCACTCCCAGCTGGATCTCACGGCCGGGTGTAGCAGCTTCCGTGATCGTTCCAAACTGTGGTGTGTTGACAAAGCGATTAGGCGTGCCAAGGTTCGAGTGATTCAGCGCGTTGAAAGCCTCTGCCCGCAGCTGGAACTTGACCTGCTCAGTGATAGAAAACTCCCGTTGCAATGCGAGATCGAGAGTTTGCCTGCCTGGTCCATACACTGTGTTTCGTCCCACATTGCCGAAAGTGAAAGCCGCGGGTGTCGTAAATGCCGCCGGATTGAACCACTGATCCGCTGTTTTTGTGCCTGGACCAAAAACCGGCGCGCCCGTGTAGTTGGCGCGGATTGGATTCTCCCCGAGCAGTGTTCCCGCATTTGCAGTGTCGCCGAATACTGAAATCGTAAACGGGAATCCGCTTTGCAACTGGTAGATGGCAGCGAGGCTCCAGTCCTTCGTGAGTTTGTTTACGAAACCACTGCGACGCAATGACGGCAAACCATAAACCATACTCAGCGCGAAGCGATGACGAATGTCACACGCAGGTCCCTTTTCCCTGGACAGATTTGAATTATCCTGCGGAGCTGCCGACTCAAACATCGGCGAGCGAAAGTCAGGAGCGTCACTGAGATTCTTCGCGTATGTATAGTTCGCAAGGAATGTCCAATTGTGAGCAAAACGGCGCCGCACGTTGACGTAACCGGCCTGATACCAACTCTGCGCGGAGTTCTCCAGCAGGTTGATGCCGCTCACGGGGAACGTCGTGTTAACAACTGCTGTGTCCGGTGGCAGAACCATCCCCGGCAGGAAACTCAAAGTCCTGAACGGCCGGCGTGGACCAATGGCACCGGGTCCTGGCGGTGCATTGTTAATGAGATGAGAACGTTGCAGGTGTACTCCATGAGAACCGAGATACCCTAATTCCAGCGTAGTCTCCGCGCCCAAACTCTTCTCGACCGAGCCGCTCCACTGTTGAATGTACTGCGGCTGTGGGTTGAGCTCGAAGGCTGCAAAACTAACAGTCGTGGCGCCCAGCACTGCCGGCGCGAAATTGAAATGACTTGCAAGAATGCCCGCGGCTGGAATGAAGTTGTCGCTCTGCTGTGTTTCGGGAAATACATACGGAACGTTGTGACGCTGGTTACACCACGTGTTCATATCAACTGGTGTAAAGAAAATCCCAAACGCTGCGTGCAGAACGAGGCCGTGCTTGTGCAAGTTGTGTGAGATTCCCACGCGAGGAGCAAAATTGGTTTTATTCGAGTTGCTCAAGCCTTCGGGGAATCCCTGCTGCCCACCAATAAACACCGAAGGAACACCGTTGTTGAAGACAAGATTCGTGTTCGTGTAACGAATGTCGACCAATGGACTCATGTACTCGTAACGCAATCCGATTTGAATCGTCGTATTACGAGTAATCTGGAAGCTGTCCTGAATAAACGCGTCGGCATACCACTGCCGCAGTTGCATCTGCGGAATTCCAGCCTGGCGTTGTTTAACTGCCGGAAGCCCCAACAGGAAACTCGCCAGCGCGGAGCCAGTGCCGTCGTTCGTTGCTGTTTCAGTGGTGAACCCACTTGTGAACTGGTAATAACCACGGTTTTGAAAGAACCCCCACATGGGCCAAATGAAGTAGCGATAGCTGCCGCCTAATTTCAAACTATGACGGCCGAGCTGCCAGCTCATCGAATCTCGCGCTTCCAGAATGGTGTTCCACATGTGCGTGGGCGTAGCGATATAGCTGTCGCCCATTCCCGAGTAGCCCTGGACGTTGAACCATGGCGCGCCCCACGCACCCTCACCGCCGAAACCGACACCCGTTATTCCCAGCTCGGAAACGATGTCGTTCGTGAAGCTGTTTTCAGATGTGCGATGCATCGCCAATCGCGAGAATGTAATGCTCGCAATGTTTACCATCGTGGGACTGATGAGCCTGGTCCAACTGACGGTGCCGTTCTGAGACAGGTTGTCGTGCAGCGCGCCAAAACCGCGCAGGTTTTGCGGCATGAAACCTTTTTCACTGCTGAATGAGTAGCGTGCGAGGAAATGGTCGCCCCTTTCAAAAGTTTGATCGACGCGGATTGTGGCCTGATCGGTTTGATGATGCGCGTTACCAACGTCGAGAAAGTTGTTGCAGTCCATGCCGGCGCCGGTGACCGTGGGTATCCCCATCATTGTCATACCGCAGCCCATCATTCCCATCTCCATGTTGGGCCGCGGAATGTATTTGGATAAGAACAACTTTGCCTTGGGATCGATCATTTGCTGCGGGATAACGTTCCCCGGAAATGGATCGCGGATAATCTGCGGATTGATCGGGCTGATAGGTTTTGTCGGGTCGAAGTTTGGATTAGGTCGTGAGCTGAAAGGGTTAAAGATCGTGGCGCCACTCATGCTGAAGTCGCCGTTGAGCTCATCCTCGGTGGGCACCGTTTCAATCATCGTGTCTGACTTCGTATGCCGCAATCCTTCGTAGTTAAAGAAAAAGAAAAGTTTGTTGCGAATGATTGGTCCACCCAGTGAGCCGCCGAAATTATTTCGCACGAGATGATTCCCTGTATCCATTTCGGTGAACGTGCGCGCGTCGAATACGTCGTTGCGCAAAAACTCATAGCCCGTGCCGTGAAAGTCGTTCGAACCGGTTCGAGTAACGATATTGATTTGACCACCGCCTGCTCCGCCCATTTCGGCGTTGTAACTTCCAGTCTGAACTTTGAATTCCTGCACGGTGTCGGGAGAGGGACTGAGATTGAGCGTATTGAACGTTGGGTCGGTGTTGGTGGCGCCGTCCAACAGGAAGTAATTCGCGTTTGGCCTGTTGCCACCAATGCTGACTGCTGATCGCTGCCCTGGCCGCCAGTACAACGGACTCATATCACCAGTCTGTGCTCCGTGACTTTCGTGCGATCCGGGCGTGGTGAGTACCAGGTCAATTAGCATGCGCCCGTTGAGAGGAAGATTGCGAATCGCGGTTGGCTCCACTACCTCTCCGACGCTGGCGTCGCTGGTCCGCAGCACCGCGGCCTGGTTTTCAACCTGGACCACGCCACTCACAGAAGAAACGTTGAGCGTTACGTCGCACTTCATCTGTTGTCCGACTTCCAGGCTTAACGTCTGGGCCCACATTGCAAAACCGGTGGCTTCAGCCGTCAGCTTGTACTCACCCGGCAGCAGACCCGTAATTTGATACATGCCGTGCTCGTTGCTAACTACCTGCCGCGTCGCCTCTGTGCTCACTGAAATCAAACGCAACGAGGCACCTGGAACCACCTGTTGTTGCGGATCGAAAACGGTGCCGTTCAGGCCCGCATAGTTACTCTGGCCCAGGCAAACGAGCGGGGCGAGAAGGGAAAGCGTTGCGAAGCACAGAATCCTGGTGATGAGTAGTTGCTTCATAATTGATCTCCGACGATCTTTAATTCCGGACGCTTTGCGAAAAGTCATTTATGGCGTGTATCGTTCCGGCTCCGCCGCCGGATGTGAGATACCGTCTTAAAAATCAAGACCCGATTCTGAAACTTGACTCCATCTACCTCGGCTTTGCCGCCTGATGTGAGGCGAGGCTCTGCCTCGCCGTCGATTTTGAAAATTTCAGCTTCGGGCTGCCCAAACGCATTTAGGAATACTGGACGGCGAGGCATAGGCTCGCCTCACATCAGGCGGCGAAGCCGCAACGATACGCGCGTTAAATCCTTTACGCCTGCTTCGCAGGCTGAGAGTTACAAAACGCGCATGAAGGCGACGAGGTCTTTCTTCTCGTCCTGCGCCAGTTTTAATTGAAAGACCAGATTGAAGAACTCGACGGTGTCCTCCAGGGTCGGCAAACGGCCGTCGTGGAAGTACGGTGGAGAATCTTTGATACCGCGCAGCGAGAAAGTTTTTACCCACCCTTCAGCACGCCCATGATAGAAGTCCTCGAGCCGTAGATCGTGCATTTGGTTGTCGGTGTAATAAGGAGCCGCGTGGCAAGCGCTGCAATTTGCCTTGCCGAAGAAGAGTTTCTCGCCTCTTATTTCGGACTCCGTTGCTTTAGCAGGAATCAAACGGCCGTATCGATCGAGCTTGGGCGCCGGCGGGAAGCCGATGATGGCATTGAAGTCACCCATCACGTTAGTGGTGCCTTTGTTGAATTCGCGTCCACCAATCTGTTGGGCCAGACCAATGTCTCCATCAAAGTATTCTTCGACTTCAGCAAAGTGATCGACAGAACGAATCGAACGGCGCAGGCTATACATCAGGAAAGTGTTATTTCCTCGCAGTGTGGGCGTATCAAGTCGGACCCGCGCCAGTGTCGGACGCGTTCCGGGATCCATTTCAATAGCTGCGTTAGTATGTCCGTTGACGTGACAATCGAAACAGGCAATGCCTTGCGACGGAAGCTTCGTGAGCCGGTGCTTGGTCTGATTAAACCAACTGGTGTTTGATTTGATAACGAGCTTTTCAAGACCCTTCAATTGTTCCGGCGTGATAATACCATTGAACAACCGGTAGAAATTTGCCTCCGTGATCTCCTCACCGCGTGACACGTCGCCCAGGTCGGGTCGCGTAGTGAGAAAAAGCGGCGGAGGAAATTCCGGCAGATAGGCTGTCGGAATATCAAAGTCGACGTCGAAACGAGTGTTTTCAGGATGTGACGCTAACCACGTCTGCGAAAACAGCATGTGACCAGTCGACTGGAGCGGGTGCGACAAAGGACGAAAGCCTTCGGGGAAGAGATCCCGCTTGAAGATTTCTTCCGGAGTCAGATTCGCCAGTTCTTCCCAACTCGTTATCTTTTCAGGCAACTTTGCAACTGGACCAACGGGGAGCGGCTTTCCTCTCGTCATGGTGACTGTCGCGTCAGTCTTGCCGGTGAACACGTAACGAGTATCCAGGTACGCTTTCCAACGAGCCATCACTGCCGGCTTTTGCTCGCTCAGTCTCAGGTAAAACTCATTGAAATTTCCTACATCGTCGATCGATGCAAACGACGATTTCGCAGGACCACCACCATACAGGTACAACTTAACAGGTGGGATGTCTCCTGGCCGGAGATCCGGAAACGGCAGCAGCTTCTTACGTTGATCCTGGGGATACTCTCGATCCCAATCCTCGTCGTAAGCAGCAGGGCTTTTCACCGTCAGCTCCAACTCTTCCGGTAGCGGTGCTGAAGACTTTTTCGGAGCAGGAGCGGTAGCACCCTTTTTCGCGTGATCATCCTGCTTTGTTTGCTGCGCTGAGCTACTGACGAGCCACGATCCGGGTCCAAAGGAAGATCCGACTAAAAGGGCGGCAAGAAAAAACAAGAAGACGCTAAAGCTGAACAGGCAACGTAATCGTTTGTCCATTGTTCCTCCTGATGGGAAGGGGCAGATTCCCGCGGACGATTGTCGATTCGGGTGAGAGAGTCTTTCTACAACCGCTATGCCAAATGAAACTTCCGATTTCTTAACGCAAGCTGGTCAGCAGCGTCGTGCAGGTAGGCTTATGTTGTCCTACATGATCATCAGGAAAGGACGAATTAGCGGAGATGAAAGTGGATGAAAGACGTTAGAAGCTAGAGAAAACAGGGTGGACAACTTTGTCCATGGTCATTGATATAACTGTAGGGGCGGCACTCTGTGGCCGCCCGTCGATGGAATACACATGATTCCTGAGACGGGCGGCCGCGGAGTGCCGCCCCTACAGTTGATAACGATGGCTCACATTCTTCGTAGCGGCTTTACTTCGTAACCTGCAATCACCAACGCCGCTGCTATGAGTACCAGGTTTTTCATTACAAACTCGCCATCAACAGTCAGGCAGAACGGGACCCCTTGAACAAAGAAGATACTCGGCTTGAACCAGATTGCTGTAAAGGTCCCAATAAGATGGACGGCCGATAGAATCAACACACACCGAAGTGCGCGCTTTGAGACGATGCCGATGCCGATCACCATCTCCCACACTCCCAGGACCAACATAAATGCATTGATTGGCACGAACGAATAGGTTTCCTGAATCAATGCGGCTACCGGACTACTCCCAAAAATCTTGAGAGCGCCAAACCAAAGGAAGACGGAGCCGAGGGCCAGCCTTAAAGCAGTGATGCTCCAGCGCCGCACGATGGTAAGTAGTAACTCGTCAAGGCGAACAACAAATGAAGAGTTGTTTATGCTCGAATCGAGCGGTTGCCGGATTGGTATGACTGTCGAATTAGCTGAGGTGGTTCTGATGAGAGGTTTCATGAGCAGTGCTATTTTCGATGCTGAAGTAACGAGATAATCTTCCTGCGTCGACGACGATTCAATTTGTAGAGAGTCTGCGAATCACTTCCCTGCTGTGCAATAACCAGACCATCAGCAGCCAACTTATCCAGCACTTCTTTCACTAACGCGGTTTGATGTTTTATCGACGGCTCCAAAAGCCACCAGGTGACTACGCCCTTGATGGTGTCCTGGGCATTGGGGTGTTCAATCAAATATTGCAGTATCTCCTCAGTGAGTTCCTTCTTCGTTTCATCAATTTGATCCGGGGGATTCATGCAAGCACAGTTGATCGATAGCCCTCTAGCAAACGCCACACCAATCCTGGGGCTTGCGCCCCAGGCTTTATGCTTACGCCTGCTCCGCAGGCTAGGACCATATTGTCCTACCCGTTACGAAGCGCGAGACTTCAGAGTCTGAACCGAAATGTGATGCTTGCGAATCAACTCCCAGAAAGCGCGGCGATTCTTTTGCGCTGCTTTAGCTGATCTGCTGATGTTGCAGTGATTTGAAAGTAGAAGCCCTTTGATGTAAGTCTTCTCAAATTGGTCCACCATTCTATTCTTCGCTTCCTGAAAAGATTCCGGTAACGGCAAATTCTCCGAATCGGAAATCGCGATTCCAGCTGCGCAAATAATCGGCTTGGTCGAAAGAACGATGGCCCGCATGATGACATGCTCCAATTCCCTAACGTTCCCGGGCCAATCGTAAAGAATGAGTTTTCTAATCGCGTCAGGAGAAAAGCCTGTGACTTGTTTGTTGAATTCGAGCGCATACTTATTAAGGAAGTGGTGCGCCAGTAATGGGATATCTTCCCGGCGTTCTCGCAGTGACGGCAGTTTCAGTTGAATCACATTCAACCGGTAATACAGATCCTGCCGGAGTCTTCCTTCTCGAATGGCGTCCTCACAATTGACGTTGGTCGCCGCAATCACTCGCACGTCCGCTTTAAGAGTCTTAGTGGCGCCTAAAGGTCGATATTCTTTTTCCTGTAGAAAGCGCAAAAACTTCACCTGGGCCATGAGCGGAAGACAATCTGCTTCGTCAAGGAACAGTGTTCCACCGTTAGCCTCATCAATCAGGCCGCGCCGGTTTGTCTTGGCTCCGGTAAAGGCTCCCGCGACATGGCCGAACAACTCGTTTTCGATCAACTCCGCGGGGATTGCACCGCAGTTGACAGGAAGAAACGATTGGCTGGCACGCGGGCTAAGGTAATGAATGGCCCGCGCACATAGCTCCTTGCCCGTGCCCGTATCACCGGTGATCAGGACACTGGCATCACACTTTGCCAGCAGCGGAAGCTTCTCGATTTCCGAGAGAAACGCTTCGCTCTCGCCTACTAATTGCCTCATCCCCAACTCTTCCTTAATCTGCATTAACTCGGTTTCAGACTCGGAAGGTTGGTCCAACAGTCGCCAGACACGAGGCAGAACATCGATCTTCTTTAAAGGCTTCGTAATAAAATCCGCCGCGAGTTGCCTGATCCACTCGATCATCTCGTCGGGTTCGGCTTCATCGACGACAACCAGCAGAGGTGTTGTGGGAATTTGGATTCCCGGAGAAAGAAATAATTGCCTTGTATGTTTCAGTCTATCCGCGGATTGAACAACGAAAACGACTGAAAAGTCAGAACGAGAAACGGCTTGCGCCAGTTTCTTTCTGCATTCCGTCGCCGCGAGTTCCTCCTCGACCTTGACTTCCTCAACCTCAAACTGCGATTGAACAATGGAATGTAGATCGTTAGCGAGACAATCTGAGGGATTGAAGTTGAGGATCAGGATCTTGGCCGGTTTCATAACAGTTCTCCTTTATGACCAACCACGCTGTCACTCAGGAAACCTGGCCTATAGAGGTCTGGGCCCCAGGCTCTTGTGCGTTGCGCAAAATCGACAATGCTTCGGAAACGCGTCGTAAGTACGACGCATCTCTTTAAACTATTCGAGTGCGAACGATGGCAAAGAGACCAGGGAAGGCAGGTAAATATCGCGATCCCGAGACTAGTCCACCTACATCGTCGAGTAGGTACGCCGCACCCGCAAGACTGTCACGAGTCTGATTAAATCTGCCGTTGGCATGTTCGACTGGTCAACGAACATGAAGAGAAGTCTGTGCACGGGCGGGCAGGCCAGCGTGAGAAGACTTTTGGCAGAGGCGAAGGATTATAGTCGCGTAAAGTGCAATGTCAACGCCTATTTTCGGTAGATCTGATTGGGTTGGACGATTAGTCCAATGCGCGGCCGACGCTCCTGGCGAGGGATTTGATCTTTGATTCTTTGGGTGGGGGAGCGTGGTTGAGGTTGCAGTAGCCAGAAGGTTCACTGCCGGTGGGGTAGGTCATGCGGCTACGCACAGGACAATCCGGTTTCGCCAAAAGGCCGCTCTCCGGATCGATGGTGACCGTTACGGTCGCGAGTGCGGGCGCCGGTGCTGAAGTAACGACTTCTGCGGTTTCCGGCGCTTCGGCTTGTGCGTTTGGTTTAGAGATGGATCTGGTGCGTGAGTCTGGCGGATCTGATTGGGGCGCAGACTCTTGAGGCAGCGTTGCTGTCTGTCTCTCTTCAACCGGCAACACCACCGGCTGACGACGTTTGAGCAAGAAGGTTATCGTGATCGCAAAGACAGCGACGAAGATCAGTAACGGAATCGCAGTCCACTGCGAACCGCCAGCGCGACGCCGCGTCACCGGATAATGAGTCTCAGCAGAGCTCGAAGGCGCGGCTTTCGGAACCTTGCCGGAGATCAAGAGCTCGTAAGCTTCGTTGATCTCTTTCAGCTTCTCCTGCGCCTTTTCCTGAAGACGCGG
The DNA here is from genome assembly GCA_035275005.1 of Pyrinomonadaceae bacterium. Taxonomy (GTDB): domain Bacteria; phylum Acidobacteriota; class Blastocatellia; order Pyrinomonadales; family Pyrinomonadaceae; genus PSRF01. The sequence continues at coordinate 54,589 of DATENQ010000564.1, forward strand.
ATCGTGCAGAAACCTGTCCGGGTGCCAAACCTTCGCAAGGTCTCGATGCGCTGCTTTCAGTTCTCTGTTTGAAACGCCGGGCTTCACTCCCAGCAGGACATAGGCCTTACTCAAGTCTGGGTGCAATTCTTAAGACCCTCTATGATAAGACGTCAGCCAGTCTCGAGACTCCTCTCAACAACTCGTGAACGTTGGGCACTGGAACTCCCATGGAGTGCATGATCGTGATCAATACAAGACCAAGTACCGCGCACATGACTACAGCTTTCACGAGGGCGACACACAACTGTGTCACAAAGGACGAAACGGCTCGAACAACTCGTCGCATTCGCATAGTTAATCCCCCATTTCTAGTGAGTAATCGGGGCATTTGCGGGGCTGTCGGGACGAGCAAGGCGTAAGCCTCGATGAAGCATTATGGCAACTCCGCCAAAGAGTTGCAACAATGTTTTTCAGCCGCTGATTTACGCTGATAAAACGCAGATTTGCGTTTATTTGCGTAATCTGCGGCTAAACTTTCTTCGGTAAATGGATTGTGAAAGTCGTGCCTTTACCCAATTCGGACGTGACGGTGACCTCGCCGCCGTGCAGCAGCGCCAGATGCTTTACGATCGCCAGCCCCAGGCCGGTGCCGCCCATGTCTCGCGAGCGTGCACGGTCTGCCCGGTAAAAGCGTTCGAACAACCGCTCGAGATGCTGCGCGGGAATTCCGTCGCCATTGTCCTGCACCAGAATCATGTCACGCGTCCCTGATTCGTAACTGATCGCTACCGTACCATCTTCGCGACTGAACTTGATTCCGTTGTCGATGAGGTTAGAAAGCATTTGCTCGAGCCGGCGCTCGTCCGCATATACCATGACTTCAGGCGGAACGTTGTTTTTGAGCGTGACCTTTTGCGCGGCGGCTTTCGCCGCGAAAGACGCACAGACTTCCTCGACCAACGGATATAACTCAACCGGTGCTGCTCTGAGCCGCACGTTGCCACCTTCGATCGCGGTGAGTTCGAGGATGTCGTCGATGAGACTGTGCATACGCGAAGCGTTCTTGCGAATGATTGCGAGGAAGCGCTGCGCGCTCTCCGGATCCTCCATCGCGCCGGTTTCGAGAGTTTCTACAAACGCGATGATCGAGGTGAGCGGCGTCCGTAGTTCGTGCGAGACATTCGAGAGGAATTCCTGTCTTACGTTTTCCAAACGTTCGGTTCGAGTGATGTCGAAGAAGACGCCGAGCGCGCCCTCCGCGCCGTGACCGTTCGTGTTTCCAATCGGAACCACGCGCAGATCGAATACCTGTCGCTCTGGTCCATGAGTCTCAACCTTCACACCACTGCGTTCGATACCTTTCAGCCCATCCAAAAACGCGCTGTAGATCGCGGGATTACGCGTCAGCTCGGTCAAACGCTGCGACCTCAGCGTAGCGACTGAAGGATTGAACAGTTTGTGAGCAGCAGGATTCGATGCCACTACGCGCATGTCTTTGTCCACCACCAGCAGACCTTCGCGCATGCCTGCGAGCGTCGCTTCCAGCAACGAACTGACGGCGAGATTTTCCGTGTTAGTCTGATCGAGTTGGACTTCAGATGAACCGCTGGAAGACTTGCGCTTCAGAAATGAAGCTATGACGGTGATTAACTTAGCCACGGAGATAAATCCATCCGCGGATTACACAGATTTAATCTGCGCAATCTGTGGATCGCTTTTGTTGCAACCAACAAACCGGTAACCGACACCGACGACCGTCTCGATACAATCGCCGCACTTGTCGAGCTTCTGCCGCAGTCGACGAATGTGCACATCAAGCGTGCGCGCGTCGCCATAGTAACTGTATCCCCAAACACTATCCAACAACTGCTGCCGCGTGACCACTCGATCCGCGCTTCTGGCGAGCACTGAGAGGAGGGTGAATTCCTTGTTCGTGAGTTTTACTTTTACGCCGTCGCAAGCCACGCGAATGTCATCGAAGTCGATCTGCAGATGATCGTCCTCGTAGGTCTTGCCCATCGTTTCATCTGCACGGCGCATCACGGCACGCACGCGCGCCAGCAGCTCGCGCACTGAAAAAGGCTTCGTGATGTAGTCGTCGGCGCCGAGGTCGAGACCAGTGACGCGATCCGATTCAGAAGCTTTCGCGGTGAGCATGATGATCGGAGTGCGCCTGGTGGCCGGCTCGCGGCGCAGGCGACGGCACAACTCGATACCGCTCATTCCCGGCAACATGAGGTCGAGGATTATGAGACGCGGCGGCTCGCGTTCGTTCAACGCGGCGGTAAGTCCGGCTTCGCCAGTCGGTGCCGTGATCGCCGCCAATCCTTCCCGTTCGAAGTTGTACTTCAAACTCTCAGAGATGTCGGCGTCATCCTCGATGATCAGGATTGGGCGAGTCATAACTAGTTAGTATGTTTGATGAACGCGGCCTCAGCCATGTAAACGGTCAATTCGCAAATGTCAGTCACGTAATCGCCAATGCGTTCGAGATGTTTGGCAACAAACAAGAGTCGCGCGTCTCGAGTCGCGGTGGCAGGTTCGGTCACCATCAGTTCAATCAGACGATGAAAAGTGTGGTTATAAAGATCGTTGATTTCGCTATCACTCTTGATGACTTCACGCGCGGCGATCGCGTCGTTGCCGGTAAAAGCGTCGAGCGACTCGCGCAACATCTTCAACGCATGCTCGGCCATGCGATTCAGGTCAAGCAATGACTTGAGCTCCGGCTCGTTGTTGAGATCGATGGCGGCGCGCGCGATGTTGCAGGCGTGGTCGGCGATGCGTTCCAACACCGGCGCCATTTTCGCTACGGAGATGACGAAACGCAGGTCGCGCGCGGCCGGTTGGCGCAACGCGATGATGTCGATGCACTGTCGATCGATCTCGACCTCGAGGTGATCGATCTGATCGTCGTGCTCGAGCACTTGCCGCGCGACGTCGCTGTCGCGCTCAGTGAGCGCGTACATTGCACGTTCGAGCGCTTGTTCCGCTTCGCCCCCCAGCAAGAGAACACGGTCGCGCAATGAGCTCAGTTCGTCGTCAAGGTGACGGTGAATATCCATAAAAATTGCTATCCGAATCGGCCCGTTATGTAGTCTTCCGTCAGTTTTTCGTTGGGGGCGGTGAACATCTTCTCAGTCGCGTTTACTTCGATCAACTTGCCGAGCAGGAAGAATGCGGTCGTATCGGAAACGCGCGCCGCCTGCTGCATGTTGTGCGTCACGATCACGATCGTGTACTGCTCTTTTAAATCGAAGATCAACTCTTCAATCTTCGAGGTTGCGATTGGATCGAGCGCCGAAGCAGGCTCGTCCATCAATAGTACCTCAGGACGGATCGCGAGTGCCCGCGCAATGCACAGACGTTGCTGCTGTCCGCCGGAAAGACTCAGCGCGGAAGTCTTCAAGCGATCTTTAACTTCAGTCCACAACGCCGCGTCCTTCAACGCTTGTTCGACACGATCCGCCAATTCGGAGCTGCTGCTTGTGATCTTATTGATTCTTAAACCGTACGCGACGTTGTCAAAGATCGACTTCGGAAATGGGTTTGATTTTTGAAAGACCATACCGACTCGGCGTCGCAGCTCGACCACGTCTGTTCCGGGGGCGTAAATGTCGTGACCGTCAATTGACACCTGACCGGCGACACGAGTGCCGGGAATGACGTCGTTCATCCGGTTCAGCGTGCGCAGGAAAGTTGACTTACCACAGCCTGAGGGACCGATAAACGCCATCACGATGCGTTCGGGGATCTCGAGGGAGATGTCGTGAAGTGCCTGCGTGCGGCCGTAGAAGAAGTTCAGATCGCGCACCGCCACCTTGGCCTTGCCGGGCATGCGCGGTGGCGCCGCGGGTCGCACTTCAATTTTTGGAGCCGCAATTTCTACAGGCATGATCTGTGAATATCCGTGTAATCCGTGGCTAAAATCTCTTCCTGGTCAGGAACCGGACGATGATGTTGATGCCGAGCACGAGTGTCATCAGAACCAGCGTCGCTGCCCATGCTTGTGCATGCCATTCGTCGTAAGGCGAGATGGCGTAGTTATAAATCTGCACTGTTAACGACGCGATCGGTTCATTCAACGACGTCGGGAAAAATCGACTGCCAAAAGCAGTGAACAACAACGGCGCTGTCTCTCCCGAGACGCGTGCAATCGCCAGCATCGCGCCCGTCGCTATTCCCGGTGCCGCCGCGGGGATAACCACGCCCAACGTCACGCGCCACTGCGGAGCGCCCAGCGCCAACGCTCCTTCGCGCAAACTGTGCGGCACAAGCTTCAACATCTCTTCGGTCGTGCGCGCGACGATCGGGATCATGATCAGCGCCAGCGCAACGCCACCAGCGAGGGCCGAGAAGTGCTTCATCGGCAAAACCAGGATCGCGTAAACAAACACGCCGGTAACAATCGATGGAATTCCGGTAAGAGTGTCGACGATGAAACGAACCGCTCCACCTAACCGTCCCCGGCCAATCTCCGACAAGTAAACTCCGACACAGATCCCGAGCGGCAGTCCGAAGGCAGACGAAATCAAAAGCAGCACGAGCGAGCCGACAATTGCATTTCCGATCCCACCGCCTTCACCAACGGGACGAGGACTGTCGATCAGAAAGTGAAAGTTGAGCGAGCCGATTCCCTGCCACGCGATATAAAAAAGAATGACTGCCAGGGCGCCGACTGCGAGCAACGTGCACAATCCGGTCAGCGTCGTCATCAACGCGCTGGTCGCGCGACGCGTTCGATCGGCATTTATGTAACCTGCCATCATGCCGCCCTGCCAACTCCGCCTGTTCGTCGCGTTACGTTCCAAACCAGAAGTCGAGCGATACCGTTCACGATGAACGTTACGAGAAACAGAATGAGTCCGAGCTCGACCAGCGAGCTGAGATAAAGATCGCCGGTCGCCTCAGTGAACTCATTCGCAATCGCCGATGCGATCGTGTATGACGGCTCGAAAAGTGACAGGCTAATCTGCGGTCGATTGCCGATTACCATCGTGACTGCCATCGTCTCACCGAGCGCGCGGCCCAACCCCAGGATCACTGCGCCGGCGATTCCAGGCGCGCCATTTACAAGCACGACACGGATCATTTCCCACTTCGTCGCGCCGAGCGCTAATGCTGCTTCGCGTTGCGAGCCCGGCACAGCAGCCAGCACGTCACGTACAACCGCGGAAATGATCGGCGTCACCATAATCGCGAGAATGATCCCGCCCGTCAGTAATCCGATACCGGTGATCGATCCGCGAAAGAACGGCAGCCAACCAAACGAGGTTGCTAAAGCCGGCTCGACATAATTGCGTAGAAAAGGCGCCAGCACGAAGATGCCCCACAAGCCGTAAACGACTGAGGGAATGGCGGCCAGTAGCTCGACTAAAAAACCCACCGGTCGCGCGATGTAACTCGGCGCCTGCTCAACCAGAAAGATCGCGATACCTAAAGAAAACGGCACGCTGATCAGCAGGGCGATAAACGACGAAGCCACTGTTCCATAAACAAATGGCAGCGCCCCAAACTCGCCCTTGATCGGATCCCATCGCTGGCTTGTCAAAAAACCGAAACCAAAATGCTTGATCGAGAGCATTGAATCGGCAGCCAGCGCAATCACCATGGCCACGACGATGCCAACCATCAACAACGCCACGAGCAACATCAAAACGCGAAACACCGCATCGCCCGTGTTTCCGGTTGGCGAAAGCACTCGCCGCCAGCTCGTTTGATATGTGACCGCGCTCATCTTTTAATCGGCCGCAAAAAGGCACGAAAGGCACATAAAGTCTTTGGTGCTTTTCGTGGCGTTATCTAAGTGCGGCTCCTCCTGCGGTGATCGAACTAATCTTTCCTTCAGCGCGTTTCACGATGTCGTCCGGCAGTGGCGCGTACTGCAACTCTTTCGCGTAATTTTCGCCGTCGTGAATTCCCCACCAGAGAAAGTCGACGAGCGCCTTTCCTTTCGCCGCGTCTTTCTGCTGCTTGTAAACAAGGATGTAGGTGTAGCTGGAGATCGGGTAAGTCTCTGGTCCTGGAGCATTCGTGATGGACACGCGCAAGTCTTCCGGTGTGTTTGCTATTGACGCTGAAGCTGCAGCAGTAACGGCATCTATCGAAGGCTCAACAAAGTTTCCACTTGCGTTCTTGATTTGGGCCACCGGAAGCTTGTTCTGCACCGCATAAGCCAACTCGACATAGCCAATCGTGTTTGGCGTGTTCTTCACCTGCCCGGTCACACCTTCATTACCCTTTCCACCAATGCCGGTGGGCCAGCTTGGAGAAGTTCCGGAGCCGACTTTCTCTTTCCACTCCGCACTGACTTTCGAAAGGTAATCGGTGAAGACTGCCGACGTGCCACTACCGTCGGAACGATGGACCACCGTGATGTCGTTTGCGGGCAGCGTTACGCCGGGATTGTCAGCGACAATTTTTGGATCGTTCCACTTCTTGATCTTGCCGAGAAAGACGTCGGCAATAACTTCCGGAGAGAACCTTAGTGGCTGGCTGATGCCTTGAAGGTTATAAGTGATAACGACTGCGCCCAACACCGTGGGAATGTGCAGCACCTCACCCGGCGCCGACTTCAAATCGTCGTCTTTCATCGGCGCATCGGACGCACCGAAGTCAACTGTCTGTTCTTTGAGTTGCTTGATGCCGCCACCCGAACCGATTGACTGGTAGTCGATCCTGATGTTCGAGTGAAGTTTTCCGTATTCACTCAACCACTTTTGATAAAGAGGATTTGGGAAAGTGGCGCCGGCGCCCTGTAAACTCACCGTTCCAGACCCACCTCCATTACAGGCGAGCGAGACAAACGCGAATACGAGCACGATAGACCAGACTACAAACTGAACACTTCTCTTCGAGACAGACATTTAGGATCTCCAATGCTGCGGGGACTGATTGTTCGTATCCAATCTAGGAGGCGGGTGTTACATCTAACTGAACTTCGCCTGAATTCTC
>DATENQ010000565.1:0-4543 GCA_035275005.1 Pyrinomonadaceae bacterium
GAGTGCTGCCCCTACAATGATCGTCTCGTAACTGTAGGGGCGGCACTCCGTGGCCGCCCGTGATGTGAATTACAAAGTGCCGAGAGTGCTCAGAACGAGATCGACGTCAGACAGGTCCGGCAGGAATTTGTCAGGCTTGTATTTGAAAATCTCTTCTTTCGAATAGAAGCGACCCGTACCGACCGCAACGGCGCGCGCGCCGAAGTGATGCGCGCAGTCGATGTCGTTGGGTGTGTCGCCGATCACGATAAACTGTTCCGGCGCGAGATCGATTTGGAGATGTTTGCGAATCCGTTCGGCCGCACTCCCGGGTAAGTCGCGACGATTGTGCGACTCATCGCCAAACGCACCCGGCAGCGTGAAGAAGCGATCAAGTCCGACCAGTTGCATCTTCAGCTCCGCCATCGGTTTGATGTTGCCGGTTACGAGCGCCGACTGATATCGAGGATTCACGTCGAGCGCTTCCAGTGTTTCTCGCACACCCGGCAGCAGCTCGAAAAACTTCGCGCCGTTACCAGTCACTCTTCTTGCTTCTTCCGTAATACGGGAAACGAGTACCTCGGCGCGCGCCAGAATCTCTTCCTGACTGATGCCTGCATCATTCAACGCCTCGAAAACGATTTGCAGGTCCGTCATTCCCGACACGTGCATGTCGGCAAGCCGGCCGGAGGTGCCAAAAATCTCCTCGAGCACGGGAATCGTGTAGTCCTTATAGGCTCCCGTTCGCACCGAACGAATCAACGTGCCGTCAATATCCCAGAGCAAAACGCGCATCACTCAATCACCGCCAGCACGTCACCCGCGTTCACCGTGTCGCCCGCTTGCACATTGATCGAAACGATCATGCCGTCGCGTGGCGATTTCATTTCGTTTTGCATCTTCATCGCTTCTACAACTATCACGCCCGCACCTTTCTCAACTGATTTGCCGGCCTCGGTCTGCACACGGACAACCTTGCCCGGCATTTGCGCCCGAATCTCCGCGACGCCGTGATGGTGCCGGTCTGAATTCTGCCCGCTGCGCAAACGCTTCGGATCGACAATCGTCACTGCATGACTGCGCCCGCGAATACTAACGTCAAAAACTTTCTCCGCCGCGCGCTCGCTTACGCGACATTCGTGCACGTTCTGATGGAAGAAAAACAGATAACATTCGGGTTCGATTTCGCGGACTTCGAGCTCGTATACGCGATTGCCAATCTCAGCGGAGATCCGTCCGTCCTCGAGCTTGATCAGCAGCTCTTCCTCGCGGTCGCCGATTTGCGCTTTCAGTTTCATCTCAAGCCTGTGTTTCGACCAACCATTCTCCAACGGCTCATCGTGGTGTTGGTTTGCATCGAACTGCGCTGTTGCCGCAACGCGTAAGTCAACCCAGCAGCGATAGCCGCTAGATCGCTTTCAACTTGGGCCGCAGAGTCGTTTGCCGCCGCCGCTCGACGTTCGTTGAAGCGAGTGATGAAACCGGTATCGAGATGTCCGGATACAAACTCTTCATCTTTAACGACCTCGCGAAAGAACGGCAGTGTCGTCGTAATTCCTACGACTTCATACTCATCAAGTGCGCGCTGCAAACGCTCGATCGCCTCCGCGCGTGTGCGTCCCCAAACCGCGAGCTTGGCAATCATCGGATCGTAGTGAATTGAAACTTCTGAAAGACGCGTGACGCCGCTATCGATCCTGATACCCGGCCCCGCAGGCTCCTGGAGGTGTTCGATCGTGCCGGGACTCGGAAAGAAGTTGTTTGCCGGATCCTCCGCGTAGATGCGGCACTCGATCGCGTGTCCCTGCCAGTCGACGTCTTCCTGCGTGAACGACAGAGGCTCGCCGGTCGCGACTCTAAACTGTTCGCGCACGAGGTCACGACCCGTCACGAGCTCCGTCACCGGATGCTCAACCTGCAACCGCGTGTTCATCTCGAGAAAATAGAAGTCTCGCGTCGCATCGGCGAGCAGAAACTCGACTGTTCCGGCGCCCGTGTAGTTAACCGCGCGACCGATCTTCACTGCCGCTTCACCCATGCGACGTCGCAGGTCAGGATCGTTTATCGGTGACGGACATTCTTCGATCACTTTTTGGTGACGACGCTGAATCGAGCACTCACGCTCGCCGAGATGGACGAGGTTGCCATGCGCGTCGCCAAATATCTGAATTTCGATATGCCGCGGACGCTCGACTGCTTTTTCGAGATACAGCGACGAGTCGCCAAAAGCCGCGGCCGCTTCAGTCCGGGCAGTCTCAAACGCGGAACGAAGATCGTTGCTGTCAGTGACGAGTCGCATGCCCTTGCCGCCGCCACCGGCAGCGGCTTTCAACATCACTGGAAGCCCGAACTTCTCCGCCGTCGCGCTCGCTTCGTCAAATGACTGCAACGGTTCGACCGTCCCGGGCACAATCGGTACGCCCGCTTCGACCGCCGCGCGGCGCGCACTCGTTTTCGAACCCATGATCTCCATCGCCTCGGCCGTGGGACCAATGAAGGTCAAACCGGCGGCAGACACGGCGCGCGCAAACTCAGCGCTCTCGGCCAGAAAGCCGTAGCCCGGATGAACCGCTTCCGCGTTAACTTGCTTCGCGGCGGCGACGATGGCGTCGATCTTCAAGTAGCTCTGAGCAGACGCAGCCGGTCCAACCAGCACCGCTTCGTCAGCCATGCGCACGTGCAGGCTCTCGATGTCTGCTTCGGAATAGATCGCGACCGTTCGTATGCCCAGCTCGCGGCAGCTACGAATGATGCGAATAGCGATCTCTCCTCGATTGGCGATCAGCACTTTGCGGAACATAGTGAAGTTAAACCGACATTGTTAACCACAAAGGCACCAAGACACAAATGCCTATTTGAGAAGTAATCCTCTGCAGCTCTCTCTGCGTATCTCGGCGCTCTCTGCGTTAAATGCTACTTCAACGCAGAGGCCGCAGAGATACGCAGAGAAAACCCAAAACTTAAACCACGATCGAATTCGCCGGTCTCCGCGGGTCGTATCGGATGACGATCTGTTTGCCCGGAGCGTAATCGTTGGAACGTTCTTGCTGTGACAAGTTAAGTTCCTGGGAGGACTCGTATTGAACGCCGGCGAGAATGTAGGTGTAGGTTACCTGGGTGATGCGACCGTCATTGTCCGAGTCTGCGTCGATGATGCGCCCGTCGGCCATGCGGCCCGTTTTTGACAGACGTTCGATTCGTGAGGCTTCGTCTTCAGGTTTTTTACGGAAGCGGTCGAGAAACGACATTCACTATGGCGCCAGAGCGCTTGCCGATACCGAGCGCCCGACTCCGCCTTTGGCGACGTCCGCGAGTCGCATTACCATCCCGTCGCGAACGACCCAATCGTCATCAGTGCCAGTGATCTTGTCTTCGCCGGGAAGTCGCAGCACGTAGTTGGTAAACGCGAGTCCTCCGGTCGGAGTGTCGTCAGTGGCAGTTGATAACGATGCATTTCGAATGACGGCGCCACGTAACCTGCGTGATTTTTCAGTGGTTACAGCGGCAACGTCAGCGCTGGGGCGGTATGCGCTTGCGTCGATATGCTCGAGAGCGGCGGCCAGGCTGCCGTCAGGATCAGGGAGACGTTCCAGCAGATCGTTGATATCCGCCGGATAGGTTTTGTATTTGATTCTGTATTCAGTTAACGCGCGGTCAATAGCGTAATAATGAGCGCGGAAGGTTGCGTCTTTAGCCAGTTGGCGTTGCTCCAAACGCGCCGGCACCGTCACTCCGATCAGCAGTGCGATCAGCATCGCGACTGTTGCTGATGCGACCAGGCCGTTGCGCGCATATTTGACGCCGCAGAATCTTTCCGGCTGGACCAGGATGGACCGGTATAGCTTTCGTCCGAGCCAGAAGGTAGCAATCAGAACCGGAATGGAAAGCCACTTCAAACGCCACGCGGCGGTTTCGCCGGCGGCTACCCAGTTCCAGAACCCGAATGAATCCGGAGTATGTTGAAAGAAAGCGATGAGTGTTTGGACGACGAAGATCAGGACCACGAGGGAGCCACCGAGTGCGAGCACGAGTGAACGGCCATAGGACGGAAGTTCGTGGGCTGGTCGGGGAAGTGGCTCACCCACTGCGCGCGCCCCACACTGTTTACACCCATTGCTTAAGGCGCCGTGGAATTTAAAGCCGCAGCACGGACAAATAGTCAAGCGGTTACCTCTGTGAATAGGTCAAATAGGTCCTGTTGGACCTATGAAATCGTCGCAACTTCCGCACGTTTCGGCCGATCATACGTAGCTTCAGCGTCAACGTTCGCAGTTTTTGCTGCTTCAGCCTTGGTTAGCTCGCGCCACGTGTGATACATGCGGTGGGCGAAGGTCCAATAGGAGCCGACGGCCAATACCCAAAGCACGGCCGGCATCCGATTGGCAAAGAAATTAGTCGAACCAGGATGAGTGCTAAGCGCGCCGATGATAAAGAGCACAACGCGTTCTGGGCGCCGCAGAAAGCCCACATCACACTTGGGAATCAGGCTCTCGGCCCTGGCGCTGGCGTAGCTTACCATAACCGAGCCCATTAGTCCGGCGCCCGCAAGAAAAACGTTAAGAGT
>DATENQ010000566.1:0-3302 GCA_035275005.1 Pyrinomonadaceae bacterium
TTTGCGGGGCGAGGGCGTGCTGACAAAAGAGCACGTCGACGCTGCGCTACGAGAAATCCGTCTGGCACTGTTGGAAGCCGACGTCAACTATAAAGTCGCCAAAGACTTTATCAGCTCCGTTCAGCAGAAGGCTGAAGGGCAACAGGTTTGGCAGGAGCTCAAGCCGTCAGAACAAGTCGTCAAGATTGTTTTCGACGAACTGGTTGAATTGCTCGGTGGACAGTCGTCGCGACTCGTCTTTACCAGACAGATACCGAACACCGTGATGGTGGTGGGTCTTCAGGGCTCGGGTAAAACCACTTCGACGGGAAAGATCGCGCGGTGGCTCGCGGCAAATCAGGACCGAAAGCCGCTGTTGCTGTCCGTTGACGTCTACCGTCCGGCGGCACGCGAACAGTTGAAGGTCATCGCGAAAGCGACCGGCCAACAGATCTTTGAATATCCGCAAAGCGACGATCCCCTGACCCTCGTGCGCGAAGCGCAAAAGCACGCGCAGCAGACAGGCTTCGACACGCTGCTAATCGATACGGCAGGACGCCTGCACATCGACGACGAGTTGATGGAAGAACTGGTCAACATCAAGAAGGAGACTCATCCGGTCGAGATCCTTTTCGTTGCTGATGCAATGACGGGCCAGGACGCGGTTCGTTCGGCGGAAGAGTTTCATCGTCGCGTCGGCATCACCGGCGTCATCCTGACAAAGATGGATGGCGATGCACGCGGCGGCGCGGCGCTCTCGATCAAGCAGGTTACCGGACAGCCGGTGAAATTTGTCGGCGTCGGCGAACGCTACGACGCGCTCGAGCCGTTTTATCCGGATCGCGTGGCCCAGCGAATTCTCGGCATGGGCGACGTGCTTTCGCTGATCGAAGAAGTACAGTCGAAGGTCGATCAGAAAGAAGCGGAAGAACAGCTCCAGAAGCTGCAAAAGAACGAATTCACGTTAGACGACTTTCGTTCTCAGTTGCGCCAGGTAAAAAAGCTCGGCTCTTTCTCAAAGATAATGAAGCTGTTGCCGGACCAGCTTCTCGGCGGCATCGGCATGCCGCAGCTGAATGAAGAGCAATCGCAGATGATGGAAAAGGAGCTGAAACGCACCGAAGCCATCATCGACTCGATGACCTGGGAAGAACGCAACGATCATCGCATTTTGAACGCGAATCGCCGGCGCCGCATCGCTCGCGGATCGGGCACAACGGTCACTAGCGTGAATCAACTCATCAAGCAGTACGTTGAAATGCGGCAGATGATGAGACAGCTTTCGAGCGCGGGTATGTTTGGCGGTGGCGGATTTAAAAGCAAGATGTTGAGAAAGATGACGGGCATGCCTGACATGGCCGGATTCGCCGGAGACGAAGGTGAGATGCCGTCGTTACCCTCTTTACCGGCTGGACCATCAAAGAAGAAACTGAAAAAGAAACGTAAGAAGAGAAGAAGGTAACGCGGATTTACACCGATTTGAAGAACGGATTATTAGGAGGAAGAAATTGTTAGCTATCAAGTTAATGCGCACTGGCGCGAAGAAGAGCCCGTCGTACCGCGTCGTGGTGAAAGAAAAACAGTCGAAACGCGACGGCGCCTATCTGGAAAATCTCGGTACCTACAACCCCACGAGAAACCCCGCCGAGATCAAACTCAACCTGAGCAGAGTTAATTACTGGATCGAGAAGGGCGCGCAACCGACTGACACCGTAACCCGATTGATCAAAGCGAGCGCCAAGGCTGCGGCAGCCACTGAGACACAGGCCTAAATTCCGTCATGCGAGATGCTATTGAGATGATCGTCAAAGCGCTGGTCGACGATGGCGAGAACGTCGACATCCGCGAAGTGGAGCAGCGTAACGGAGCCACGCTTATCGAGGTGCGTGTCGCGCCCAACGACGTGGGAAAGATCATCGGGAAGCAAGGCAAAACCATTCGCGCCTTGCGTTCTTTGGCGCGCATCGCCGGCATTAGGAACAATCGGCGTTACCAGGTGGAAATTGTTGAGTAGGAATGGACGACACCGGTCCGAGTGAATTGGTAGTTATCGCTCGAGCGGTCAAACCTCGCGGCCTTAAAGGTGAACTCGTCGCGGAGCTCTTGACAGACTTTCCCGAGCGGTTTGAAAACGTTGAAGAGCTTGTGCTCGTTTCGCCAGGCGGCGAACGAAGCACAAAACGACTCGAGGATTACTGGTTTCAAAACGATCGAGTCGTATTGAAAATCGCCGGCTACGACGACGTAGATGCAGCGAAAGAGTTGGTTGGTTTTGAATTCGGGGTCCCCGAATCGGAGCGAGTTCCACTTCCCGCGGATCACTATTACGACTGGGAACTGGAAGGCTGCACGGTCAAGGTCGGCTCGGAAAACATCGGTCAGGTCAGCTCGATACTTAAAACCGGTGGCGCCGAGATTCTGGTAGTAAACGACGAACGCGGCAAAGAACGGTTGATTCCGCTGGCAGATTCAATCGTCGTCAAAGTCGACGCCGCGAACAAAACGATCGTCGTCGATCCTCCGGAAGGGCTTTTGGATCTTTGAGATGCTGCGCTTCGATATCATCACGATCTTTCCTGACTTCTTTCGCGAAGCGATCGATTGCGGGATTTTGAGGCGGGCTCAAAACGCGGGACTGGTGGAAGTAAAAGCGCATGACCTGCGGCAGTGGACCACTGACAAGCACCACGTCGTAGACGATCGGCCGTTTGGTGGCGGCGACGGGATGATATTGAAACCCGAGCCGATCTTTACCGCCGTTGAAGCTTTAACGGGCGCTTCTCGCAAGGAAGACTTTCCGCCCAGTACGCGTGTGATTCTGTTATCGCCGCAGGGCCAGGTCTTTTCGCAAACATTGGCCCGGGATCTTTCACAGAATGCGTCACAAATCGTGCTCCTTTGTGGGCGTTACGAAGGAGTCGATGAGAGAGTCGCCGACGCATTGGCGACTGACGAAGTTTCGATTGGCGACTATGTGCTGTCAGGCGGTGAGCCGGCAGCCATGGTCTTGATAGATGCCGTTGTTCGATTGTTGCCCGGCGCACTGGGCAGCGAGACTTCGGCGCTGTTTGAGTCGTTTTCAGAAGGTTTGTTGGACCATCCGCAATACACACGGCCACCCGAATTTCGCGGGATGAAAGTGCCGGAAGTTTTATTGAGCGGAAATCACGCCGAGATCGAGCGTTGGCGTAAAGAAGCAGCAATCGCAAAAACGAGACGTAAACGTCCTGACTTGCTGAAAGAATAAAGCGAAGATTTAAGGAGCATCGAGAAATGAATCGATTGGACAATATTGAAGAGACGCAATTGCGTAAGAACATTCC
>DATENQ010000567.1:0-6787 GCA_035275005.1 Pyrinomonadaceae bacterium
TGTTACCCAGTTGATGATCTGGTAAGGATCCATGATGTCGCACGTCTTGCAGTGAACGCAGTTTGAGAAGTTGATCTGCAGACGTCTGTTTCCATTGCCGCCATCCTCAACCATCTCGTAAACCGCCGCCGGACAGAACCGTTGGCACGGATTGCCGTATTCCTCAACACAACGCGTGGAACAGATATTCGTGTCGAGCACGTGCAGGTGCGCCGGCTGGTCTTCGTCATGGCCCACCGCGGCGTGATAGACGTCGGTCACTTTGTTGAAAGTTAACTTGCCGTCGAAACGCAGATCTTTGTAACGCTGTTCGAGACGGTCGTCGCGATAGCCGTAGTTCGACAGCTTCTTCATCTCTTCGTGACCCGCAACGCTGTGATCGCGATCGAAGATTCCCCAGGCACGCCCACCGGTTACGAATTGCAAACCCGCATTGATCAACGCCGGCCAGCGTCCATGCTTAAAAGCTGAATGGAAGTTTCTGACTTTGCGTAACTCCGGAATAATCCAGCTTTCTTTGACCACCTGCTCGTAACGCTGCAATTGTTTCGCCGAATAATCTTTCGCCACGAGTGCTTCATAGATCACTTCCGCCGCGAGCATACCGCTCTTGATGGCCGAGTGAATTCCCTTCAGCCTTTGTGGGTTCAGCAATCCCGCGCAGTCTCCGGCTAGAAGAACCCCGTCCGCATACATGCGTGGGATCGCGAAGTAACCACCGGCGGTAACTGTTTTCGCTCCATAGCGAAGCATCTTCCCGCCTTCGAGCAGGCGCGCGACGTAAGGATGAGTCTTGAAACGCTGAAACTCCGCGTGCGGATCGATCAGCGGATCCTTGTAGTCGAGACCGGTGACGTAGCCGATGTTGAGCACCCGATTCTGCATGCCGTAGATCCAGCCGCCGCCGTAGGTCGACGTATCAGAAGGAAAGCCGAGCGTGTGTGTGACTCGTCCGGTTGGATAACGATCGTCCGGCAACTCCCACAACTCTTTTACGCCAAGACTGTAGACTTGCGGCTCTCGCCCTTCATCGAGCCCCAAACGTTGGATCAGTTGTTTCGTCAGAGAGCCGCGTGGTCCTTCGCCGAGCACTGTGACTTTCGCTCGTAGATCAACGCCCGGCTCGTAGTTGGCTTTTCGATGTCCTTCCTTGTCGATTCCCTTGTCGCCGGTGCGCACGCCGAGTACGCGATCGTTTTCGTCATAAAGCAGATCGGCGCCCGGAAACTCCGGAAAAATGTTGACGCCCGCTTCTTCACATTTCTCGCCCATCCAGGCAGTCAAACGATTCAGCGAAACGATGTAATAACCGTGATTCTTCAGTGGCGGCGGCGTGATCGGTGAGCGCAGCGCAAACTTCGGAGTCAGATAAAGAAAGTGATCTTCTTTGACAGGCGATTCGAGCGGCGCGCCTTGTTCTTCGAAGTCAGGAATCAGTTCGCGCAGCGCTTTCGGGTCCATCACCGCGCCGGAAAGTATGTGTGAACCGACCGCGGATCCCTTTTCAATCACCGCTATTTCGATGTCGCCCAGGGAACTGTTTTGCTTAACGAGCTGCGCCAGATGAAGCGCGCCGCTCAAGTTAGCCGGACCGGCGCCTACAAAAACTACATCAAACTCCAGGGTTTCACGTTCCATATTCCACAGATTACACAGTTTGCTCCGTTTGTTTCAATCGGCGTTATCTGTGTAATCTGTGGACATGCCTAATCATCTTATTAATGAAACGAGTCCTTATCTCCTGCAGCACGCCCACAATCCGGTTGACTGGTACCCATGGGGCGAAGAGGCCTTCGAGAAAGCGCGCCGCGAAAACAAGCCCATCCTGCTGAGTATCGGCTATTCGGCCTGTCACTGGTGTCACGTAATGGCGCACGAATCGTTTGAAGACGAGCAGATAGCGCAGCTTATGAACGAGAACTTCGTGAACATCAAAGTCGATCGCGAGGAGCGGCCCGATCTCGATCAGATCTACATGAACGCAGTGCAGATGATGACGCAACAAGGTGGTTGGCCCATGACCGTGTTTCTGACGCCAGACGCCGTTCCGTTTTACGGTGGCACATACTTTCCACCGCAGGACCGCTACAACATGCCGGGCTTTCCCAGAGTCCTGATCAGCCTTGCCGAAGCTTATCGCGATAAACAAGACGACATTCGCGAGACAGGGACGTCACTCGTCAACGAGCTTCGTCGACTCAGCGCCACCACCGGTTCCGATCATCCAATCGAATCGGACTTGCTTGATGCTGCTTACACCGGCATCGCCAAAGGCTACGATTCCGTCAACGGCGGCTTCGGTGGCGCGCCAAAGTTTCCGCCCGCGATGACGCTCGAGTTTCTGTTGCGCACGTACATGCGCACCGGCAAGGAAGATGCGCTCGGGATGGTGGACCAAACGTGCAGGAAGATGGCCAACGGCGGAATGTACGATCAACTCGGCGGCGGCTTTCACCGTTACTCCACCGACTCTAAGTGGCTGGTGCCTCATTTCGAGAAGATGCTTTACGACAATGCCCTGCTCTCGCGGCTTTACCTGCACTACTTTCAAGGGAGCCAGGAGACGTTTGCGCGCGAGACCGCCGAAGGCATTCTCGACTACGTGCTGCGCGAGATGACTCATCCCGAAGGCGGTTTCTATTCAACGCAGGATGCAGACTCCGAGGGTCATGAAGGGAAGTTTTTTGTCTGGGACATCGACGAGATTCGCCAGACGCTCGGAGCCCGCGACGCCGAGATCTTCGCGTCGTACTACAACATCACCGAAGCCGGAAACTTCGAAGGCAAGAACATTCTCAACGTTACACGCCCGCCGGTAGCAGTAGCCGTTGCTCATAACCTCACCGAGTCAGTGTTGTTGGCATCGCTAAACGAGAGCAAGCGCAAACTGTTTGACCTGCGCGAGCAGCGCATCAAGCCGGATCGCGATGAAAAGATACTGACCGCGTGGAACGGGTTGATGATGGCGAGCTTCGCTGAAGCCGGCGTGATCCTCAACCGCCCGGATTACACGAACGCCGCGCGACGCAATGCTGAGTTCGTGCTTTCGAATCTCCGACGCGACGGCGCGTTGCTGCGCACTTGGAAAGATGGTATCGCGAAGTTCAATGCTTATCTCGAAGACTATGCTTTTCTGGTCGAGGGTTTGGTGACACTGTTTGAAACGACGGGCGAATTTCGTTGGTTAAAAGAATCACTGGCACTTACCGATCTGATGATTGAAGAGTTCTGGGACGACGAAAGCAGCGGTTTCTACTTCACTGGCAAAAGTCACGAAAACCTGATCGTGCGTTCAAAAGATTACTTCGACAACGCGACGCCGTCGGGAAACTCGGTTGCCGCGCTCGTTCTGTTACGACTGGCAACACTCACGAATAACGATCGCTATCGCAATCTCGCCGTCGCGACTTTGCGGGAAATGGCGGATCAGCTACGCCGGTATCCTTCGGGCTTCGGATATGCCCTTTCCGCGGTGGATTTTCTGCTCTCGACGCCAAAAGAGATAGCCATCTTAGGAAAAAATACGGCTGATTTTAGTGCCCTGCTAGCCGAAGCCTGGCGTCCATACCTGCCAAACAAAGTCGTCGCCCCCGGCATCGTGGATCAACCCGAAGCCGCTGAAGTCGTCCCATTACTCGAAAACCGTCCACTCATCAACAGTTTAGCAACCGCATACGTGTGCGAACATTACACCTGCCAACAACCCGTCACCGAACTACCCGCTCTCAGAGACCAACTGAGCTCGAGTACGAAACCAGCTTAAAAACATAATGTAGGGTTACACGAGGCATTTTGCACATGCCGCATGATGCGAAAAAGTTTGACCGCCACTCATATCGACCTATAGACTCTGCCACTCTGTTCGTTGAGTGTAACCGGTTCTTTCTGTGACTGTTGCTCCGTTTCACCCTTATTCAAGGAGACCTCAATGAGAATCGCCTCACTCCTTCGCCACCGTCTGTCGATTAAATTATTTGTTCTTGTTGTTTTGCTTGCCGCTTTGGTTTATGCGCCAACTCAGACAGCAGCAGTTCCTCCTGTATGGTGTGAGGAAATGGTGTGTTGAGTGGAGTCTTGAGAATGGCTGCACTGCAACCATGTTTTGCTGCGTATTTAATGATGGGGCCGCAATGTGCTGGAGGAACGGCGTGTTAGTTAACTAGATCTGTACATCCAGTTATGAAGAATAAACTCAGTGCCTTTTTCTTAAAGGTGCTCTCACAGTTGTGTTTGCTGATGCTTCCGTTCTCGATTCTTGCCCAGGAGAAGGAAGCAAGTAAGACCAGCGAGGGTCTTTCACCGGAATCACAGCGACGCGCTTTTGCAATCTCCCTCGTTACCTCTCTCGCCGATGAAACGCGCAACTATCATGATGGATCTCTTCGCCCTCGGGTGCTGGCACGTGCGGCCGACACCTTGTGGGATGCCGACAGTGATACGGCCCGAACGCTGTTTCGCCGGGCATGGGAAGCAGCCGAGAGAGGAGACGCCGAAGGACTAACATACAAGAGTCCGGATGGTGTTCCGGCGAAGGCAATCGAGCTGGTCACAGCTTTACGGCGTGAAAGCGGCTACGATCTGCGAACAGAAGTGTTAGCTCTCGCAACGCGCCGCGACCAGAAGTTGGGTGAAGAGTTCTTAAAAAAGCTGACACAAGACAGGAAAGATGAAAGGGGTGATTCCGGCTACCAGAATTCGAGCGATAGTTCGGAAACTTTATCAAAACGACTAAACCTTGCTAGCAGGTTACTTGATGAAGGCGACATCGAACGAGCGTTGGAATTTGCCGCGCCAGCCTTGAATCAAGTGAATGCGAATTCGATCGGTTTTCTCTCCAGGTTGCGAGAGAAGAGATCAGAGGCAGCTGACCAGAGATTCGCATTGCTGCTGGCTCAGGCTGAGTTGGATCCTTCATCTGATGCAAACACAGTCTCGGGCTTATCTTCGTATGCATTTACTCCAGGCTTTTACGTAACGTTCAACAAAGATGGGAGTGCACGCTGGACTCAACCTGAGCAATCGACCGCCGCAGTGAAACCTCCTAAGCTTCCGGCGTCGATCCTCAATAAATTTTTCCAGGTCGCTGCGACGATCTTGCTACGACCGTTACCCCCACCTAACCAGGACTTCACTACTTCGGGACCAATCGGAAAGTCGATGGTAGTTAAGCGACTGCTTCCGTTGTTTGAACAGCATGCACCTGATACCGCCGTAGCGCTGCGCACTCAACTTCAAGCGCTGAACGCCGGATCGAGAAGCGAGCTTAATGATGAGAGTCCCTTGCTAAAGCAGGGGTTTCATACAGATGCCACTGGAAGGAGCATGTTGGAAACGATGCAGGAACGGATCGACCATGCTAAGAGTTCCAGGGAGCGAGATCTGCTCTATGCGGATGCGGCGGTGACACTGGCAAGTCGCGGCGACAGCCGCGCGCAAGAATTTGCGCAGAAGATTGAAGATTCTGACCGCCGTGTACAAGTACTTCGATACGTCGATTTTGAGCTAGTCCGCTTTGCGCTTCAGGAGAAAAAATCTTCGGAAGCAATTCGGCTTGCGGCGAGCGATCATCTATCTCACTCGCAACGGGCTTGGGCATTTATGCAAACGGCGCGGCTACTTATGGATTCCGGACGCCAGCGTGCCTTGGAACTTCTGGAGAAAGCGGCAAATGAGGCGCGGCGTATCGACATTGAAGATCCCGACCGCACGCGCTTGCTCATCGGCGTGGCCTCGCAATTTGTGGCCGTCGACCGGATTCGTGCCTGGGAAGTAATGAGCGAAGTTGTCAAAGCCGCCAACAGCTCTGAGAGGTTTAGCGGAGAGAATGTAGAGCTTCATTTTCCATTTATGACAAAAAGTGGTCTCAGAATTACCTCCGTTGGCGGGTCTGATTTTGGCCTTTCGGGCGCGCTGCGGTCCCTCGCTAAAGACGATTTATACCGTTCAATCGATCTCGCTAAGGCGTTTAAGAATGAGGCGCCACGCGCTATCGCGTTACTGGCAGTTGCCAGCTCCCTGCTGGAAAAAGCCGACACACCAACCAGGCAGGGACTCCCCTAACCCTTTCAGAATTGCCAGGTTTTCGGCATTGCTGTACACAATAAACCCAGATCTTGACGCCAAGCCCCTGATAGGTCTATAGTTATCGCCGTGTCCAACAACGTTGGCACCATACCAAGCGAGTAAATCACCTACAACTGTCGTAATCAAGCTCACGGTTTGGAAGAATTGAGCCCAGCAATGCTGAAAACCCACTTGAAGAGCACCGCTCTCATGGCAGGCATCATTGTTATCTGTGCTCTTGCTGCTTCAGCAATTCTCTTTTATGCCGCGATCCTAAACTGGAGTCTCACCTACGCCGTCCTGGGTCTGCTCATCTTCGCCCTCGTGTATCTCCTCTATCGCTTCAACGAACGACGTATCGAAGAGGTGGTGCACGCTGAAGCTGAGCGGCGCCAGCACGCGGAAGAGATGGCGACCATTCACATGAACACCATCGAGTCGCTCGCGATCGCGATCGACGCGAAGGACCAGACGACACATGGTCACGTGCGTCGCACGCAGATCTACGCGACGCAGATGGGAACGCTCTTGAAGGTTTCGGAAAAAGAGCTAAGCGCACTGCACGCCGGCGCGCTGCTGCACGACATCGGCAAACTCGCCGTGCCCGAATACATCCTCAACAAACCAGGCAAACTCACCGAAGCAGAATTCGCCAAGATGAAGATCCATCCGACTGTCGGTGGCGACATTCTCAAGCGCGTTAACTTCCCTTACCCGGTCGAAG
>DATENQ010000568.1:0-6756 GCA_035275005.1 Pyrinomonadaceae bacterium
TTTGATCTTCGAATCGATCAAAGTTCGCAGTGCGTTGAAGTAATTATCTTCAGTGTCGATCTCTGCGAGCGTGGTCGCCATTTCCTGAACGAGGGTAGTGGCGAGCTTCAATTCGTTCTTGTTCAGTTTCTGTGCATCGAGCTTTTGTACGTTCTCGAGGTCGGGCACGTCTTCCATCTTCCGCAACTCGTGCGGGTAGTGAAGTTTCTGCAACACGAGTCCATCCTGATGAGGAAACACGGCCACCAGATCCTCTCGATCGCGCAGCACCACTTTGCCGACCGCGATCTTGCCCGTTTGCTTCATCACCTCACGCAACAGCGCGTAAGGCTTCTCCGAAACAGCACCGTCCGGTCCCGCGAAGTAAGGCGAATCGTAGAACGTGCTCGGAATCTCTTCGCGATCGACAAAACCGACGATATCGACCGCCTTTGTCGTCTTGATCTTTATCCTGGCGATGTCATCCGGTTCGACAATCGCATAACGATCGGGTTCGTATTGATAACCCTTGGTGATCTGATCGTTGCTCACGACCTCGTTACACTTCTTGCAGCGCTTGTCGTAGCCGATTGGACCAAAATCGTCGCGGTGCAGTTGGTTGAATTGAATCTTTTCGCTGGTCTCGATGGCGTTGTAGATACGGACGGGGATGGCAACCAGCAGGAAACGTATGTGGCCTTTCCAAATAGATCTCATAAGGGACCTCTCCTCGATGCGAGATTATGCCACGGATTAGACAGAATTTCACAGATTATTCAGTGTGGGGGCGATGTGTGTAATTACGTGTTAAATGCAGTGCAGAAGGGCATTGTGCATGGCGCCCGCGGTTTGCCAGCGCTGTGCAGGATCCTTTGCAAGCGCGCGATCGATGATTTCGCAGACAGGGCGGGGAATTTGCGGGGCCCGCTGCTGAAGCGGTACCGCTGGTTGTTCGAAGATGGCGCGGATAGTGTCGTTGACGCTGGTGTTTTTACTCAGGTCCAAAGCTAGTGAGCCCGTCAACAGACTGTATGCGGTCATGCCGACTGCATAGATGTCTGACTGTGGTTTGACGTCGCGAAAGTTGCGCAACTGTTCCGGCGGCATGTACGCCAGCGTACCCGCCATCTCACCGGCCATCGTTACGCCGCTCATCCCCGAGTGAGTAAAACTTTTCGCGAGACCAAAGTCAGTCAACTTTGCGACGAGGTTCGGCGAGCGACCCGCAACCAGAATGTTTTGGTCTTTGAAGTCGCGATGAATGTAACCCTGCGCGTGCGCGAACGAGAGGGCGTCGAGCGCCTGCGAGATGATCGAGATGCCGTCTTCGTAAGGGAGCCGCCCGCCACGTTCCTCCGCGAGTTTTGACGCGTCGGCGCCGTCGACGAATTCCGTGACGAGATAGACCACGCCGTTGTGTGTGCCGCGATCGATAAACTCGACGATGTTCCTGTGTTTCAGTGCTGCCGCGACGTCGATCTCGCGCATGAAGCGACGCATCGCTTTATCGCTAACAGCAAATTCCGGAAGCAGAGTTTTGATCGCGACCGCGCGTCCCGTGCTGTGCTCGCGCGCCAGCATCACGCAACCCATGCCGCCGCGGCCTATTACTTTAACGGTGTCGAATCCCGGAATCGCCTGCGGTGAACGCTTGAGCTCGATGCGACAGTCTTCACACAGGAACGTCAGATGTTCGTCGGGCGTTGTCGCTTGTGCTTGTTCGCGGCGACCACAGTTCTGACATTCGACCATCACGAGCACGGGCCGCTTCGGTACTCCGGCGTCCTGAGTTGTTTCGGAGAGATCAACCGAATCAGTCGCGGTGACTTCGACAACGAGAATCGTCTCGCCACACTGAATTCGATCGCCGTTGTTCAGGGCTGCGTCTTTGACTCTATGACCGTTGACGAACGTGCCATTGGTCGATCCGAGATCGCGCAGGTAAGAATGCGGCGGGTTCATCTCGAGCAGACAATGATTACGCGAGAAGTAACGATCCTCGGGCAGGTAAAGATGAGCATCGGGACTGCGCCCGATCAGAAAGCTGTCGTGTTGGGTAAATGAAAAGATTCGGCCTTTGTACGGACCGGCGGTGACTTTGAGATTTACTTGCATAAAACCATCCACAGATTACGCAGATATTTTCTGTGTAATCTGTGTAATCTGCGGATTAATGGTCTATCGTGAGATCGTCAAATGCCACTTCGTAGGCGTCGCTGGTGTAGAGTCCGGCGCGGCCACGTCTGAAGTTTGCAGTGTCCGTAATACGCGTCAAAAATTGGCCATTCGCATAAAACGACAACTCGGCGCCG
This sequence comes from Pyrinomonadaceae bacterium, assembly GCA_035275005.1. GTDB lineage: Bacteria > Acidobacteriota > Blastocatellia > Pyrinomonadales > Pyrinomonadaceae > PSRF01. The sequence continues at coordinate 2,292 of DATENQ010000568.1, forward strand.
CGAATTCGAATCTCTAGCTGGTTTGGAGCGCTGCCGGAACGAATCGCGTCTGACTTTGTCTTCTGCACGAGCGACGACTGTTCGCCGTCTTTATGCATGATGACTTCATACGCAGGCTCGTCGCCCGGATAGATCAGCAGCGCGTAATCTTCGAGCTTCTTCGCCTTCGTTTGCACGCAATGAACCATCAGGCCGAATCCCGACGAAGGCGCATTGCCGTCGACGCTGCGAGCGGTAATCTTCACGGACGCGTTTTCTGTGTTGTAGGCGTCTGAGGGAGCGTACATGACGACGAAAGTTCTATCTTTCGAACTCATGTGATACTCGCCGTTGGAGTAAAAGATCCTGCCGTATGGCGAACTGCCTGTGCCCCACTTTTGTTCGCTGAAGTCGTCCGCAAGTGATGCCGGAGTTGTCGTCGCGTTTGCGTTGACGTTCGTGTTGGTGTTGGTGTTCGTGTTTACCGACACGTTGGCGTTGGCGTTGCGGTTCTCATTACGGTTCGCGTTCAGGTTCTTGTTATCAGTTCCCAGGGCGAGGGCGATAAGCAGTACCACGATACCGCCGCCGATGACCACTACTGCGGCGAGCCCACCGAGAATCCACCAGATCGCGTTTGACTTCTTTTTCGGTGGCGCGGCTGTGGGCGGCGGTGTCCACTGTGGTGGAGGGGGCGCCGGCCGCGTTGGCGGAGGTGGTGGTGGCGTGGTCGGCCGCGGAGCGACTACCGCGGGTTCCGGACGATAGATCTCTGTTGGTGGAGGTTCGGAAGTGTCCCTCGCCGCGGGATACCTGATAGTTGCATTCGGATCAACGGGTGGCCCATCCGCGGCCAGCGGACTGCCGTCCTCCAGGCAAAAGTTCAAGGAGTTATCGGTATATGTGCGATTGCAAGTGGGGCAGCGCTTCATTGTAGGCGGACAGATTATAGGAAAAGCTCAAATCTTCTCAAGAGTGAGCCGCAGATTAACGCAGATAGACGCAGATTTTAAGGTCGCGTTTATCCGCGTCAATCTGCGACCCTAATGGGTTTTCCGCAGCGCCCGCAAAATTTAGTCCCGGCAGGATAACTGCTGCTACAACCACTACAGAACACTTCAACCGGCCTCGGTGGGCGCCAGTCGAGCGACGCGGTTCCGATCGGCACGCCGCAACGTCCGCAAAACTTCGTGCCCGCGGCATAATTATTCCGGCAGCGCGAACACTGCACCTCCGCCGCAACGGGTTCAAAAATCGTGTTGCCACATCTACCGCAGAACTTCACGCCCTCAGCAAAACGCGAATGGCACTTCGTACACATCACTACCACCAGCGTCGTGGAGTTGCCGCCGTGTTTGCTGTCGAGACTGCCGCCGCGCGACGGAGTCAGTTGATTACTCGACACGCCGATCTTGAGTTGCGCTTCGATGATCTGTTCCGCAATGTCACTGCGAATCTCGATGACGCGCTCGTCATCCGGCTCACCCGCCCTTGAAACGCGCAACACGTGTTGTCCCGGCGCAATCGAAGTCAGAATCACACGGCCCGAACGACCGACACTGCCGTAACGCTCATCATCGACGTAAACCTCCGCGCCAGATGGCGCTATGACTACGAGCCGCGAATCTCTTCGTTTTACCGTGCCTGAATCTGATGAAACGGCGTTTGCAAAACTCTCAAACCATTCACTCGCAGTCGCAGGACGATCGTTAACTTCCTTCGCCAGCGCCTTCATGATCGACGCTTCGACTTCGGCCGTAACGTCAGAACGCAAACTCGACAACGGCGGTGGCGCCTGCGTCAACTTCTGCGCGATCAGTTGCGTGATATTGCCGGTGAAAGGCGGACGCCCGCCAAGCATGTGATAAGCGATCGTTCCCAGCGCGTAAGTGTCTGCGCGAGCGTCGAGTTGCTCGCCCGGTTGCATCTGTTCCGGCGCCATGTATTCAGGCGTGCCGATGATTCCCTGTGAAGCTGGACCACTCGCGGAAGTGACCTCGGATCGATCCGCGTGGACGATCTTTGCGAGCCCAAAGTCGCCGACCTTCACGAACCCGTCCTCACCACCGGTCTTGCGTTTCTGCTGCATCAAAAAAATGTTTGCGGGTTTCAGATCGCGGTGCAGAATTCCGGCGTCGTGAGCTGCTTCGACCCCCGCAACCACCTGCTGCATGATCGTCGCCGCCCTTTGCGGATTGACAGTGCCTTCGCGTCGCAGCAAGTGATAGAGAGTTTCACCTTCGACGTATTCCATCACGAGAAAGAACACGCCGTCAGCGCTCTTGCCGAAGTCGTTGACATCGACGACGTTGGGATGACGAATTGACGCGGCGGCACGCGCTTCACGTTCGAAACGCGCGATAGCTTCGCCTTCCTGTAGATCTTCGTCGCTGAGAATGTCCGGACGCACCGTTTTCACGGCGACGCGGCGTGTTTGCAGATTCTGATCGCGCGCGAGATAAACCTGACCCATCGCGCCGCGACCAATCCGTTTCTCGAGCAGGTATCGTGAGGCGAGCAGTCGCGGACCCGGCAGCGTGTGCTTCGTGTTTACCTGATCATCGGGACAGATCTCGACGTTGTCTTCGAAGCAGCACTCGCAACGGGGGCACTCGCGCATACGTCAGGATTTTAGCAGAAGATTCTCACGCAAAGGCGCAAAGAGGAAAGGAGATAACTTTGCGCCTTTGCGTTAAATAAACTTCACGTGGTTGCCGGCAGGTCGACACAACACGCGGAGCAGCGCTTTGCGCCCAGTGGGATTGCCGTCAGGCAGGCAGGACAATCTTTCGTGTTTGGCGGCGGTGGCGGGGCAGCGCGCAACCGGTTAACGGCTTTGACAACCAGGAACACGGCAACCGCGATGATCAGAAAGTTAATGATGTCGTTGAAAAGCCTGCCGTAAGCTATAACCGGCAAACCTTTCAACTGCGCATCCGCAAGTGACTCCGGCCTCTGTCCGGAAAGATCGATAAAGAGATTTGAAAAATCGACTTTGCCCAGGAGTAATCCGATGGGCGGCATGAGGACGCCTTCCACAAACGAGGTAATGATTCGTCCAAAGGCGGCGCCGATGACGACTGCAACTGCCAGGTCGACCACGTTTCCCCGCGCGATGAACTCTTTGAATTCTTTCCACATGGTTGTGTTCTCCTGTAGCCTTGAACGTGAGACCCCACTGGACAAGCCCGTGGCATCTGGTTCTCAGGTCTTGTTTGGTCAGTGACAGTTCTTTGCTGCTTTAAATCCTGCCTTTTCCGCGTCGGCCGCGGTTTTGAAAACTACCTTGTTCTTTTCAGCGATCTCTTTTGACGGCGGGCAGCCGCCGGGGTAGTAGATCTTCGAATCCTTGTCACCGGTTATTTCCGGCGGCGCTTCGGTGCTTTCACCCGAGGCGTTCGCTTCAGCGAGCGCGTCCTGTTCTTCTTTGGCTTGTCTTCGTTGCGCGATGAGATCGTCGGCGGCACTGTCGAGAAGACGGAAGCTTGGTCCACCGGCAACGTTTGTGACGATCATTTGAAAATCAGTGCAGCGTAGTTGCAGACCGCGGGATTTCCACGTCGACCAGTTTCCATCAACGCCCAGCGACGGCGAGATCAGTTTCACAAACTCTTCCGCGTTGTGCGCCTTGAACGTTTCGTCGAAGCCGATCCAGAGAGACGTGAGTCGATCGTCAACGAGGTCGAGCGAGACACTTCGCACGCCTTCAAATTTCGTCTTGTCAATCTTCGGATCGAAATAAGGATTGATCGTGGTCTTAGTGACACCAAAATGATCGGCCTTCCCAAACACGGTTTGCGGAACGCGGGCCTTGATCTCGTCCTTCGTCATGCCGAGACGAAACCCGAGCAACTCAGGCGCGGCAGGCAGCTCGCTGAGTTTCTTCGTGCACTGGGCAGACGCAGATTGGGCCAGCAGGAAGAACACCAGTGAGAACGTTAGGGTTCGCAGCATGGGTGAGATTATACGCGTCGGGGTACCAGTGAGCTAATTATCCCCTCGAGAGTTGCCGGTTCGAACGGCGTGGAGATGTACTCATCGCAACCGGCAGCCAGCGCCAGTTCGCGAAACTGGTCGGCGCCATAAGCGGAAACGGCGACAATCGGCACGGAATGAAGTGCTTTGAGGTTGCGAATGCGGCGCGTTGCAGACAGCCCGTCGAGCTGCGGCATCTGCATGTCCATGATGATCAGATCCGGCGACTCCGTTTGCGCCTGGTCTATCGCCTGCAACCCATTCTCAGCCTCGACCACGCGAAATCCCCTGCGCTCGAGCCACGTGCGCAACAGCAGTCGCGTATCGTCAAAATCATCAACTACCAGGATAGTCTGCGGGGTGTCGGTCGCCGTACTCATAATGTTCCTGAGGGTCGGGGGACCGGGGGTTGGCTAAGCCTAGCAGAAACCCTGGAATTGGGGAATATCCAGGTCTCACCAGGGGCTTGTCGGCGGTGAGATTACTTTCCAGCTTATGTCGACACTTTCAT
>DATENQ010000569.1:0-4157 GCA_035275005.1 Pyrinomonadaceae bacterium
GAAAGATCCAGGAGATGAAACTATTGCAGATTGCCAATTGGCAATTCTTCTATGTCGCAGCTTAAGATTGCCGTAGTTCTGTTAGTCTCTATCCTGCTCCAGCTTTTGCTGCGCGAGGTTTGGCGGCCACTCTCTTACATAGACTTTCCCCTCGTTGTTGTTGTTTACATCGCCTTGCAACGTGACGCCTGGCAGGCGTTGCTGGTCGGAACACTCGCGGGGCTGGTCGTCGACGCTGCCAGCGGCGGTTTGATTGGCGCGGGAGGTTTTTCCAAGACGCTGACGGCGTACATCATCTATTTTGCGGCGACGCGCGTAAACCTTGAAAATCCGCTGTTGAGAATTCCGGTGCTCGCCGCGGGTTCGTTGCTCGATTCGGCCATCTACGTTTTCTGGCACCGGGTGCTGGGGTATCCACCGGCTGTTCCATTGATGCAGACGATGTCTTATAAACTAATTGCCACCACCGTGGTCGGAACGCTGGCGCTTTACATGCTCGATGCCCTCGTTGCTGAACGAACGTCGCAACGGCGTCAATTCGCAACTCGTCGTCGCGTCGCACGACGTTCGACGGGACCGCTGAGAAGGAGGTAACGTGCTTCAGTGCAACTAAGTACACCGCACTAAGCACTAAACACTAAGATGAAATTTGAAGATACATCTCAGAACCTTCGGGCACGCCTGCGATTTGTGCAGGTGCTGGTGGTCCTCATGCTTGGCCTGCTCAGCATACGGCTCTATGTCCTGCAGGTGGTCAGAGGTGAGCGGTATGCCGAAATCGCCGAAAACCAGCGCCGCCGCCGGCTTCCCATCCCCGCGCCGCGTGGGGTGATTGTAGATCGTGAGGGCCGCATACTCGTCGACTCGCGCCCGATTTACAACGTCATCCTGTCGCGCGAGGACGTCAAGGGTAAGGATCTCAATTCGCTCATCGAGCCGCTCGCCGAAGGGCTCACTGTTGACAAAGACTTCCTGCGCGAATATTTCGCGCTCGTGAAAACCATGCCGGCGTTTGAGTCGATCATGGTGAAGCAGGGTGCGACACCCGGCGACCTTGCCTGGGTCGAAGCACACAATCTCGAATTTCCCGAACTGCGCGTCGAGAAACAACCACAGCGTCGATATCCCGACAACGGTTCACTCGCGCACGTGCTCGGATATGTCGGCGAGATCAGTCCGGAGCAACTCAAGCAGCAAGCCGCAAAAGATAAAGGACTAAAGCCCGGCGACATCATCGGCCTCAGCGGTATCGAGCAGATCTATGACGACTATCTCCGCGGGAAAGACGGCTATCGTGAAGTGGTGGTCGACAGTCGCGGGCGCATTCAGGACGAGATCGAAACTGTCGATCCCATACCGGGACGCGATCTGGTCACGACGATCGATCTCGATCTGCAACTGGCCGCCGAAGAGCAACTGGCAAATTCCTCTACGAAGCGTGGCGTAATCATCTCCATGGATCCGAACAACGGCGAGATCCTGGCGCTTGCTTCGGCCCCGAGTTTCGATCCGAATCTCTTTTCACAACGAATCACGACGAAAGAAGGGCGCGCTGAGTACGTCGCTCTCTTGAACGATCCGGAAACACCGCTTCTCAATCGTGCAGTGCAAAGCCGTTACCCGCCGGGCTCCACCTGGAAGATCCCGATGGCGGTGTCAGGCTTGAAACAGGGTGCCATCACGCTCGATCACTCGAATCTCGTTTGCGGCGGCGGTATCACCATCGGCAACAAGTTTACGCGCTGCATGGGAAACCACGGGTCGCCGGATATTAAAACGGCGATCACTCACTCTTGCGACGGCTATTTCTATCGTCTCGGTTTGAAGATGGGGATCGACGGTATCGTCGAGATGGTTGACGAGTTTGATCTGAACAAACGAACGGGTATCGATCTTCCGAACGAGGTGGTTAGTTGGACACCGTCGCGCGAGTTCAAACGACGCATGCAGCCGAGAGATCCTGAATGGCGCGATATCGACACTGTCTATGCATCTTTCGGACAGGTCTACGACATCATCACGCCGATCTCTTTGTTGCGCACGATCGCCGGAATCAGCGTCGACGGGCACCTGTACATTCCTCACGTTCTCAAGGAAGTGAGGGCTTTCGGCACTCCGGGCACGGCTGAGTATCTTCCGGCAGTGACGTTCAAACCGCTCGATCCGGCACGGCCAAATCCGAAGGTCATTCCGATTCCTGAGGATATCGATGCGGCTGTCGTCCAGGGTATGTGGCAAGTGGTAAATGCAGGCGGCACGGGCTCGCGCATTGCGATGGCGGGATTTGATATCGCCGGAAAGACGGGTACGGCGCAGGTGGTCGGGCTCGGCAAGGACACCGGCAAGAACAAAGACCACGCGTGGTTTGTCACGTACGCTCCGGCTTACAAACCGGAAATCGCGATGGTGGCGTTGATCGAGAATTCCGGTTTTGGCGGAGCAAATGCAGCGCCGGCGATTCGTGGTGTTTACGACGTCTACTATCGCAAGACTCGCCACGAAGAACCGCCCGGAGCGATAAAACAGATTGCGAAGAACCAACAGCCCGCCGCTAAGCCGGCGCCGGCAGCCGCAGCTCAACAAACGGCCATTAATAATGAGTAGTACTTAGATGGTCGCGATTATTCACAAACGTAGTTGGCGTGATTTCGACTGGATCCTGACCCTGCTCGCTATCGGTATCGTTCTGTTCGGAACGATCCAGATTCGCAACGCGCAGCCGACCGAAACGTACTGGGTCAAGCAACTGATCGGTCTGTCGATTGGTCTGGTTGCGATGCTCGCTATTGCGTTTACCGATTACCGGCGCATACTCAACCTCGCGCCAGCGTTCTACATCTTTGGTCTCATCCTGCTGGTGATCGTGCTCGTTCCTGGTATTGGTCTGAAGATCAATGGGCAGCGCGCGTGGATCAAAGTGCCGGGCATCGGTCAGTTTCAGCCGTCTGAGTTTGTGAAGGTGACGACGGCGATGATGCTTGCGCGCTACTTCGGCAAGAATCGTGTGCAGGTGCTCACCGTCAAAGAAATGATCGTTGGTGGGCTAATTCTCTTGTTGCCCATCGGACTGATCCTGCTGGAGCCTGACGTTGGTTCGGTGCTCACTTATCTTCCGATTCTCGCAGTCGTGCTCTTTTTGTCTGCGATTCGATTGCGACTGGTGATTGCGAGTGCGGTACTCGCGGTGGCTTTGATTCCAGCTGCGTATGTCATCGGAGTCAAAACGGGCGCGGTCAAGCCCTACCAGCAGGAACGAATCAATGTCATTCTCGATCCGGAAAACGCTGACCGGCGTGGTATCGGTTATCATACCTGGCAGTCAATTCTGACGGTGGGTGAAGGAGGCTTATTCGGGTCTCATTCCTCCGTCGAACACTCGCAGAGCGGTTTGAAGTTTCTTCCGGAGCCACACACCGATTTCATCTACGCGGTTACCGCCGAAAACTCCGGCTTCATCGGCTGCGTGTTAGTCCTGCTCGCTTACGTAATATTGCTATCACGTTTAATCACGGGCGCGCGTCGCGCGTCCGACCGCATGGGCATGCTCTTCATCATGGCCTTCGTCGGCGGCCTGACATTTCAAATCTTCATCAACATCGGCATGGCCCTCGGGATCTCTCCCGTCATCGGCGTCCCCCTCCCCTTAATGAGCGCCGGCCTCGCCTCCCTCATTGCCACTTTCATCGCCATCGGATTCACGATCAGCGTGCAGCTACGCCGGTTCGTGAATTAGCAAATTAGCCGCGGATTTCACAGATTACACAGATGGCTGAATTAAATATTTGTCGTAGCCTGCGCGGACGAGGAGTTCGAAGGCGCTCCAGACTTCGGCGGGAATTTCCTGTTCGATCTGAAAGCCAAGGGATGGGTAGAGTCTTATTCTTTGGAGATCGCCGACCATTATGCTGACGACGTCGTCTACCGAGAGCGAACGGTTGGCGTATTCCTCCAAATAACTCTGGAAAGAAACTTGAGGCGACGTGACGATCAGATCCTTCTCGGGCCAGAGCTTGCGAAAGGTCGCATAGCTGCGACGTTCCATGTACGGCTTCTGCACGATGATGAAGCTGTGCGGGTTGAGACCTTTTTCAGTCAGTAATCTCTTCGTGAAGGCAATGTTCTCGCCGGTGTTCGTCGAGTGCGCTTCAATCAAAATG
>DATENQ010000570.1:0-3723 GCA_035275005.1 Pyrinomonadaceae bacterium
ACCTAATGGGAGATTTGAGATGAAGACGCGAAGACTGCTAATCCTTTTCGCCGTTGCGCTGATCAGTTTTGGAGCGAGCGGCTGTGGCTATAACACGCTGACGACAAAACATGAAGACGTAAAGGGCAAATGGGCCAACACGGAAACACAGCTACAACGTCGCTCCGATCTTCTGAACAACCTGACGGAAGCGGCAAAGATGGCGGGAGTTCAGGAGCAGGAAGTCTTTGGCACGATCGCCAAGGCGCGATCGCAACTGTTGAATGCCACCAGCCAGGCGCCGCAGGGCGAAGGCGGCGACAGAACTCCGGAACAGAAGCAGGCCGTAATCGATGCCGCGAATAGTTTCGGCGGCGTGATGGGCCGTCTTCTCGTGCTCCAGGAAGCGTATCCGCAACTGCAGTCGAATGAGAACTTCAAGGCGTTGCAGTTTGAAATAGCGGGCACTGAGAACCGCATCGCAACCGCTCGCAAGGACTACAACGACTCCGTTCAGGATTACAACACTACACGCGCGCGCTTTCCGACTGTGATCTCAGCAAAACTTTTTGGCTTCAAGGAAGAGCCCTACTTCAGGGCCGAGGAAGGTGCAAATCAACCGCCGCAGATCAACGCAAACTCGCTGCGGCAGAATCAGAATAAATAGCTAGAGCTTAGAAAGAACAAGTTAGTTAGAAAAGAACAAGTCAGGAAGAGGGGCTTGCCCCCGCTGCTTCGCATTACAACGAGCGGGGGCAAAGCCCCTCTTCCTGACTTGTTCTTTTCTATTGGGGCTAAAAACCTCTTGAACTACACATCGCGCAATGGTCACAAGGTTTCCCACCCGGTTCCATGCTGCAAGCTTTCTCGGTTTGAAAGTAGTCAACGAGTTCAGAGACTGTGGCTTCTTCAACGCCGAAGCGTTCCATACTCGGATGCTGCCATGGTGAATGCACGCGCGGAACGCTTACCTTAGCCTCAATTTGGACGAGCCTGTTTTGCAGATCGTTCAGGCTCGCGCGCATCGCTGCCAGTTCCGAACTGATGTCGCTCTGCGGCGTGCTCGGCCCACCCGCCACGCGCCGCGCGATTCTCTCCGCCATCAATCTCGCTTGATCATCCATCGTTATAAGAGATCGATCCGATCCACCACACCAACAATCGCTGAATCGATCGCCGCGCCGGCCTCTCCCGTCGCCGCGGTCGACGCGCTCCAGCCTTCCTGCACGATAAGCACTGTGTCTCCGACGCCCGAATCGACCGAATCCAGCGCCAGCACGGAATAGCTCGTCTCATCACCTTCCGGCGTGATCTGCTGGCACAACATCACGCGCGCGTTCTCGTAACGCCGGTTCTTCTGCGTGGCCACGACATTTCCGACTACGCGCGCGAGAATCATCTGGTTACGTGCTGCTCAGAATCAACGATACCGATGATCGTGCAATCAGTCGGCGTGTCTTCTCGTTTAAAAGGAAAACTCGCTTCTTTGCCGCGACACCAGAACACCAGCTCACCAACGCCCGCGCCGATTGCATCGACCGCCACCATCGGCTTCCCCGTCGCTTCCAGGTTTCGATCGACAGTTTGCACGATGAGCAACTTCCGTCCCTGCAAAGAATCATTCTTGACGGTGCAGACCACTGTGCCGATGACGCGCGCGAGCTGCATAAATCACCTGACGTCGACCGTATCAATCACACCAACAATCGCCGCATCCACGGGGACGTCTTTCATTCCCTGCGCCAGTCGCGCACTCGAACCGGCGACCACCAGCACGCGCTCGTGAAATCCGGCGCCCACTGTGTCAACCGCCACCACGTAGCCGGTCGTGTCGCTGCCATCTACGTTGATCGGTCTCACGATCAGCAACTTCTTTCCGCTTAACCGTTCGTCCTTTTGAGTGGAGACAACTGTACCGAGAATGCGAGCAATGATCATGCTGGTTATCGATCGAGCCCGACGGGAAGACTTTCGTCGACACTACCGTGCGGGCGCGGGATTACGTGCACGCTGACCAACTCGCCTACGCGTCGCGCGGCGGCTGCGCCTGCATCAGTCGCGGCCTTGACGGCAGCAACGTCACCACGCACGATCGCAGTCACAAAGCCGGCGCCGATCTTTTCGTAACCGACAAGCGTGACGTTCGCTGCCTTAACCATCGCATCGGCAGCTTCGATCATCGCTACCAGGCCTTTTGTTTCAACCATTCCGAGTGCTTCTTGCATTCAGATGTTCTCCTCTATCTGTTATTTACCATTTACTGCCTGACTTAACAATTCGACGAGCTCTTCGCGCGTGAGTGAGATCTTCGCGCCATCGCCGTTCTCGAGTGGATTCAGATAACCGCAAGCCTGGCCACGCGCTGACTCACCGAGATAGCCGGCCTTCTCGCGTACGTTGATCAACTTCTCGATCGCATCGGCCGGAAGATTTTTTGAGCCACCGAGCATGCGTGAAAGGATCGCGATCTTTGCGGTGTGTTCCAACGTCTCCAGGCGATCCCACGCCTGCCAGAGATCCGCGCCGTAAGCGACCGCGCCATGGTTCGCCATCAGCAGCGCGTTGTGATGTTCAACGAGCGGCTGCATCTCACGCGTCAGCTCTTCGGTTGAAGGTGTTCCGTAAGCGGCGAGCGGTACACAACCTAAAGTTAAAATTACTTCCGACAAGATCGGCTGATCGATCGGAAGACCGGCAACGGCGAACGCGGTACCGTGCGGTGGATGCGCGTGGCAAGCGGCTTTGACATCCGGACGCTCGCGGTAGATCAGAAGGTGCATCGCCAGTTCGCTCGACGCGCGTCGATCGTTGAGCGCGCGTCCGTCGAGATCCGTGATCGCTATTAGATCCTCGGTCATGCGTCCTTTGCACGTCATCGTAGGCGTCGCGAGGATGCGATCGTCGTCCAGCCGCACGCTCACATTGCCGTCAGACGAAACGACGTAACTCCGTTCGTACATCAGGTGGCAAACGCGGATTAGATCTCGTTTTGTTGTTTGCTCATCCATAAATCAGAGTAAGTTTCCCGCAAAGGCGCAAAGAAGAACCTAAAAGCTTTCCGCCTTTGCGCCTTTGCGCCTTTGCGGGAAATTTTCTTTACTTCGCGACTGACTCAGTGGTTCCGTAATCGCGCTGCTTTGAGGCTGAGACAGGAAGTACGACAAAGACTCCAAAGACGTTGTCAGGTCAACTGTTTTGACTTTCACTCCGCGTCGCGCGGTCAACGAGACAGGCGCGAAATTCAGCACCGCCTTTATTCCGACTGACATTACCTGGTTAAGAACTCTCTGCGCCGCCTTTGCAGGAACCGCGATTACCATCACGTCGATCGCTTCTTCACGAATCACCCGTGCTACGTCGTCGACGTCATGAACGAGGAGCTTCGCGTCGCCAATCCTGTGGCCGATCTTTTGTCGATCGTTATCGAAGAGTGCGACGACGGTAAAGTTTGAACGACCGAAGCCGTTGTAGTTAGCGAGGGCGGTGCCTAATCTGCCCGCGCCGATGATACCGACGCGATGCGGGCTGTCGAGACCGAGTATCTTCGTGATGTGATCGCGCAGGTCTTCGACGTAATAACCGACGCCACGCACGCCAAACTCGCCAAAGTAACCAAGATCTTTCCGGATCTGGGCGGAGTTCAAATTAAATTGCTCGGCCAGCGCCTGCGACGAGATGGTCTTGATTCCCGCGGCGTGAAGCGCATTGAGGCAACGAAGGTAAACACTCAACCGGCTGGTTGTT
>DATENQ010000571.1:0-7935 GCA_035275005.1 Pyrinomonadaceae bacterium
AACCCGAAATCGATGTCCAGCGTTCTGCTGGTCCAATCCGTCATGGCCCCGACATACCAGTCCTGACCACTGCGACGTGCGATAACGATGTAGTCTCCCATCTGTGCCGCGAGCACGCGCGTTTCGTCCCACACGGTTGGAACGGGCTTCAAAAACTCCATCACTTCCGGTTCGCGGAGATAGTGCGATGGAGAGTCGGCGAGCATCTGGAGCGGCGCTTCGTAGACGACGTACATGGCCAGTTGATGAACTCGCGTGCCCATGCTCATCGGTCTCTCAAAGATCGGTACGAAATTTCTTTCCTGGCCGCTGTTCACCATCGCGCCGGGCGTGTAATCCATCGGCCCCAGTAACATGCGCGTGAACGGCAGCGTCACGTTGTGCTCGGGATTCGCGTATTTGCTCCACTTGTTTTGCTCCAGTCCTCGTACGCCTTCGACGTTCACGAGGTTGGGCCACGTACGCGTCATCGTTGCCGGACGAATCGCGCCATGAAAATCAACCAGCATCCGGCGGCGCGCAGCCTCACGACAAACTTTGTGATAGAAGTTCATTACCGGCTGATCGTCCCGTTGCATGAAATCGATTTTCAAACCTTTGACGCCCCACTTTTCGGCCTGGTTGAACGCCGCGTCAAATTGATCGTCAAGCGTCTTCCACACCATCCACAGGATGATGCCGACGTTTTTCTTTTTACCGTAAGCGACTAACTCTTCGATATTGATCTCAGGTGCAACGGTGAGCAGATCTCCCAGCTTGTACCAACCTTCATCGAGAATCACGTACTCGATACCGTAACGCGACGCGAAGTCAATGTAGTATTTATAAGTCTGCGTATTGATGCCGGATTTGAAATCCACGCCATAGATGTTGTTGGCGTTATACCAATCCCACGCGACCTTGCCGGGCTTGATCCATGAAGTGTCCTGGATTTGCGAAGGCTTGGCCAACAGATAGACCAGGTGATTCGTTATGAGATCAGCATCCTTCTCTGCGATGCCGAGAATGCGCCAGGGGAAGGTACGCGCGCCCTTTGTCAGCGCGATGTAGTCGGCCTTTTCCGTGACCTGAAAATCGCGATCGCTGTTCTTGCGTAACTCTTCCTTCAGCGGGTAAGGCGGAAAGACTGCTTCGAGTGAATTATTGCTCGCGCCTCGCAACCAGAGGCCGGGATAGTCTTCAACATCCGACTCCAGGATCGGGATCTTCACGCCGTTAGTAGTTACGACTACAGCCGGAAGACTCGCCAAAGTTGTTGGCGTAATCTGCTTCAATGGGAGATTCAAAAACTCCCGCTCGTTATGAGAGAAGAAACTCTCTTCCTTGGGATAATAGACATTGTAATCTCCCGCGAAATTCAACTGAGCTTCCTCCGTATAGACCTTCGCTTCGTTTGCGGCTAATGAAGTCTCGAAACGATAGGCCACGCCTTCGTTGAAAGCTCGAAAGACGACAGCATAGTCGCCTTCCATTTCCAGTCTCAGCTCGTTGTAGTGTTCACGGATGCGCGCGGATTTCTGCGGCACAGGAGAAATAATTTCCCCGTTCTCGCTCCGCTGTTTGGTATCTCTAACCTTTGGCCGAGCACCAAGCTCAGTGCGATTGATATTCATCGAGAGCGAACTGTTCTGAAGGAGCGGTGCGCCGTTGAGAAGTACGTCGTAGCTGAGCCGTTCCGTGGCGCGAATTCGCACTTCTATTCTCTGATCCGGTGAGCGTAGACTGTAGTTTGACTGCGCCATCACACTCTCACCCAAACAAAATAGAAATAGGCCGCATATAAACGCGGATAACGCAGATCTGCGTTTATCTGCGTTCATCCGCGGCTTATTTACAGTTGAGCTATTCAACTCTGAACCAGTCATAATCAGCGTATCCCATCTCCGACGCAACCCCTCTCCCTGCTGCGAAGATGCCAACCTTGGCTCCAATCCATTTGCCCTGACGGGCGTGAAATTCCTCTTATCGGATATGTCTTGCCGACATTCGGCTTCCGATGTGTCAGAACCGGCTCGCCACCGGCGCCCATGACGGGCCAATCGCTCGCCCACTTCATCGGCTGCAAATGGACCACGCGGCCATAGGCGCCTTTGTCATGGAAATGAATGAACCATGATTCGCCGGATTGCGTCTCCACCCATGCGCCTTGATGTGGTCCGTTGATGTTCGTCTTACCCTGCGCAAGCACCACTCTGCGTTCGTATGGACCATAGATATTTTTTGAGCGCAGCGCTAACTGCCAGCCGGACTCGACGCCTCCCGCCGGAGCGAAGATGTAATAGTAACCGTTACGCTTGTAGAGTTTCGGACCTTCGACTGTCGGATCTTGTTCGTGCCCGTCAAACACCAATACACCGTCGTCGAGCAGCTTCGTGCCTTCATCGTTCATACGGCTCACGACAAGGATGCTCTTGATGCCCGAGCGGCTCCGCGCAAACGCACTCACCAGATACGCTCTGCCATCGTTATCCCAAAATGGATACGGATCGATCCAGCCTTTTGCCGCCTTTATCAGGAGCGGTTCAGACCATGGGCCGGCAGGATCTTTCGCCTTGACCATGTAGATCCCGTAGTCAGGATCGGGATAGAAGATGTAGAAAGTTTCGTTGTGATAGCGGATGGCCGGCGCCCAATCACCGTTTCCATGTTGTGGCTTGCTGAACACATCGAAAGGCGGTTGGCGCGAAAGAGCGTGGCCAATGATGGTCCAGTTCACCAGATCGCGTGAATGAAGAATGGGCAGTCCCGGCGCCGCATTGAAGCTCGACGCGACGAGATAGAAATCGTCCCCGACTCTGGTGACATCGGGATCTGAATAATCGGCATGCAGAATCGGATTTCGATAAGTGCCATCACGATTATCAGCAACCCAAACCTTCGATACGGATGGCTGCGCGGTTACGGATGCAGACAGGAAGAGTATGAGAAGAAGCAGACGCACAGGCCGCCAGATTAGGGCGCGATCCACTTTCAGTCAAGATTTTGACCATTTCGGCTTGGCTGAAATTCCTCAGAGCGTCTAAACTGCCGCCATGTTAAACGACTTCTTCTTCGCATTTCGCACGCTGCGCAAGAGTCCGATATTCACAATCACAGTCGTCGTCACCATCGCCCTCGCGATCGGCGCCAGCACTGCCATCTTCAGCGTCACTAACGGCGTGCTGCTGCGCAAGCTTCCTTACAAGGATCCGGAGCGACTGGTCCTGGCCGCCAACGACATGCAGAAACGGAATGTCAAAGATTTTCCGATGTCGAATGTCGACTTCCTCGACCTGCGCAACAGCGCCAAAAATAATTTCGAGGATTTCGCTGCCGTCCAGACGGGTCGCATCACGCTTCCTGGTCTGGACGGCACGCCTGAGCGCGTCCGCATAGCCGCGGTATCGACCAACTTTTTTCAAATGATGGGAGCGTCGATCATCGCGGGCCGCGACTTTCAGGAATCCGATGGAGCGCCTCAACCGGCTCCGCCCGACGGCAATGCTCCCGCGGCTAACGCACCGCCACCGCCGCCGACAATGGCAATTCTGAGCAACGAATATTTTCAACAGCGCTTTGGCGGCGATCGATCGATGATTGGCAAACCTCTTCCAGTGGCCGCCGCGTTTGGGCCACCGCCAATCATTGTTGGCGTACTCGCCCCGGGTTTTGAACTGCTGTTTCCACCGCAAGTGAATGTCGAGCAGTTTCCGAGTGTCTGGCTCGCGGCACGCATTCCTTACGACGTAGCCAACCGCAACAACGTGCAGTGGCGCGCGATTGCGCGGCTCAAGCCCGGCGTTTCGCTCGAGCAGGCCCAGGCCGAAGCGGAAACCATTGCCCAAAAAATTCGCGACGAAAACACGATCGCGCGCACTGCCGGTCAGTATTTCCGGCTCGTGCCGATGAAGCAGCATCTTGTGAACGAAGTTAAACCCACGATTATGGCCCTCATGGGCGCGGTCATTTTCCTGCTGCTGATTGCGTGCGCGAATGTCGCGAACCTGATGCTCGTGAGAGCTTCGTCACGTGAGCGCGAGTTGGCCGTTCGCGCCGCGCTGGGTGCGGGTTGGTGGCAGTTAGTTCGACAAACAGTCGCCGAGGCGCTTGTATTAGCCGCTGTTGGAACAGCTATCGGAGTTGGCCTTGCGTATTTGGGTATTCGACAACTGCTGCTGATTGCGCCGGAGAATCTGCCTCGCTTGAATGCGATTGGGATTGATTGGCAGGTGTTGCCGTTTTCCGTTTTGGCAGGACTGTTGTCTGCTGTGCTCTTCGGTCTTATTCCGGCGCTTCGCACCGCGAAACCAAATCTCATGGACACGTTACGCGCTGCCGGGCGAAGCGGTGCGCTCGGCGCTGCGGGGTTACGCAATGCTGTCGTGGTGGTGGAAGTCGCGCTTGCATTTGTACTCCTGATTGGCTCGGGGTTGATGTTTCGCACCTTCGTCAATATTCAACGTGTGAATATGGGGTTTGATCCGCGCGGACTGCTGACGTTTCAACTTCTCGGCAACGTCGGCGCCACACCTCAGGAAAGGGATACTTTCAAGCGCCAGCTTCGCGAGCAGCTCGACGCGCTTCCAGGCGTCAACAGTGTGACAGCGTCATTTCCGTTGCCGCTCGCCGGCGGGTTTAGTCCGGTGCGTTGGGGTGGAGCCGAAGCTCAAAGCGATCCCAGCAAGTTTCAAGCTGCGGATCTTCAGGTCGTTCTGCCCGGATATTTTGAAGCGATGGGTACGACACTGCTGGCGGGGCGGACCTTTACGCAGGACGATAGCTCGCCTGATCGGACCCTGATCATCGTCGATCAGGCACTTGCGGCGAAGGCGTTTCCAAACGAGTCAGCGGTCGGTAAGCGAATCCTGTTTCGCGTTCGCACGCCGGAAGCTCAATGGGGAGAGATCATCGGAGTGGTGGCCCATCAGCGCAACACGTCTCTCATCGAACCGGGTCGCGAGCAACTGTACGTCACCGACGGATACGTGAACCACGGAGCTGCTTCCTGGTGGGCGCTGCGAACCGATGGCGATCCTTCCGCCCTTGCAGGGTCGGTGCGCGAAGTGATCCGTAAAATGGGCAAGGAGACTTTTATCAACCAGATGAGACCCATGGACTCGTTGGTTACCGACGCTCAGGCACAGACACGCTTCTCGCTCTTGCTGATCGGAGTCTTCTCGACGATTGCAGCAATCCTTGCGGGCGTAGGTTTGTATGGTGTGCTTGCTACTTCAGTCCGCCAGCGAACCGCGGAGATTGGAGTGCGCATGGCCCTCGGAGCCGAGCCTTCACGCATCTTCCGTTTGATGGTCGGTAAGGGACTCTTCTTGAGCGCTATTGGTATTGCCATCGGTTTGGTTGCAGCGTTTTTACTGACTCGCGTCCTTGCGAGCATGCTCGTCGAGGTCAAGCCCACAGATCCAGTGACGTTCGTCTCAGTCGCGGTGCTGTTCCTGGTTATCGCGTTTCTGGCTTCGTGGCTTCCGGCTCTTCGAGCAGCAGGATTAGATCCGACGACGGCGCTGCGGAACGAGTAAGCTGATGTTGGGCCAATCAGACACGGTGGCCGGCACTGCAAAGCCTCCTCGTAGCATAGCTCGTAGTATCGGAGCCGTCCTCGCCGGCTTACTGTTCATTGTGGTTCTCTCAACTCTCACCGATGTAGTTATGCACGCCACTGGAGTCTATCCACCGTGGTTTCACTACATGCCTGACTCGCTGTTTCTGCTGGCCACCGCGTATCGCATTGTTTACTCGATCCTCGGTTCATATCTGACAGCGCGATTCGCACCCAATCGACCAATGCTGCACGCATTGATACTCGGAGTCGTGGGCGTATTGTTGAGTATCGTTGGCGCGCTGAGCACGTGGAACAAGGGTCCCGAGTTCGGACCAAAGTGGTATCCAATCACACTTATCGTGCTCGCAATTCCACTCGCCTGGGTTGGCGGCAAATTTCGAGTTAAACAGTTGGAGACTTCAAGACAAAGTCGCTTAGGTGATTAAAATTTCAGCTCTGTAACATCATCGCCAGTCTGACACGCTGGGCCGGTTCTGCTCACTCGTGATAACATTCGCACCGTATTCCGCAAAGAAAATCGTATTCACAGATCGCCTGAATCACCTCGCAGCGCTCGTGGCGGTGTACTATCGTCACTTGCTGACTCTCACGAGAAAGGAACTCTATGAGAATCCCGGCACCACAAATCCCCATTATCACAATACTGCTGTTTTCGCTTCTCCTCTCACCCGTCACACTGACGGCCCAAACCAATTTGAGCGACTGGTCTCGTCTCAATGCTGTGGCCGTGGGAAACAAGCTGTCAGTGAAGTTGAAGGATGGCAAAACAGTCGAAGGTACTCTGCGAAGTGTTTCCGACAATGGTCTATCTTTGACTGTTAAAAACGCTGACAGAGAATTGCGGCGTGATGATGTGCAGACAGTTCACGAGATTTCGAAGAAGTCAGTAAAGAAAGCGACGTTGATCGGTCTTGGTGTGGGAGCAGGACTCGGCGCTATCGCCGGGGCTGTTACAAACGCAAGCAGTGACAACAATGGATTCGAAATAATTGACGAAGGTGTGGCAGTTGCGGCAGTGACGATCCTGGGCGCCGGCGTGGGAGCCATCAGTGGTTTCTTCATTGGTAGAAGCGGAAAAAAGAGAGTGCTTATTTACGAAGCAAGATAGAACGCGATTCCGCTTAAGTCGTTAAAATCTCAGCATGAGATGTTCTTAGCCTGCGATAGGCAGGCGTAGGCATAAAGCCTGGGTCGCAAGCCACCAGGTAGCAAAATCCGTTTCATGAGGAAGCCCGCGATATAGCGGGCGACAGCTCTCAGATGAATACAAAAAGAAACACAGTCCTTTTTGCGGTGATGGCATTGCTGCTCGTTGTGTCTGAAGCGAACGCACAGGACACTAAACTGACGTGGTGGGGCCACGCCGCGTTTTCGATCACTACACCTAAAGGAAAGGTGCTCCTGATTGATCCGTGGCTGAGTAATCCATCAAACCCGGACGTAAAAGCCAACAAGGATCCGCTGGCCGCAGTCTCCCGCGTCGATTACATATTGCTCACTCACGGACATCGCGATCACGTCGGAGACGCCGTCGACATCGCAAGAAAGACCGGCGCCACACTTATCTGCAATCCTGAGTTGGCCGGCAATCTCGTAAAGCTCGCGGACTTTCCCAAAGAGCGAGCCGAAGGTGACGGAATCATGGGTATTGGCGGCGAGATTCAAATCGCCGACGGCGAAGTCACGGTTGCGATGACGCCGGCAGTCCACTCGAGCAGTGTCTTCAACCCCAAGGCTGGTCCAACCGAACCCGAGCGCGCGTATGGCGGCAATCCAGCCGGTTTCGTAATCATCATCAAGAACGGTCCGACGTTCTATCACTCAGGCGACACTGCTTACTTCAAAGACATGGAAACCATCGGCGAGAGCTACGCGATCGACGTCGCATTGCTCAACATCGGCGGCCACTTCGGCATGGAGCCAAAGATGGCCGCAAAAGCCGCTCAATCCGTCCGCGCGCGCCTCGCAATTCCTCATCACTTCGGTACGTTTCCCGGTATCGCGCCCAACGCCAACGGCTTCGCCGCCGAGCTGAAGAAACTGAGAATAACTTTTTATGAAATGAAACCCGGCGAGACGATCTCATTCCGCGGTAAGCAGTTGCTCAGAGGCAGAGTTGGACAGAAATCAAGAATGCCAGCCACCATTAACTAACGCCCGGCGAGCTAATTACCCTTCCTACGCCAATGGCGTATAATGGCTATGTGTTTACATTCATTGAATCGTCCATCTTCGAGCGGATCTGTCCCGCTTACTTGGACGACGATGAGTACTCCGAGTTACAGCAGTTCTTGATGCAGAACCCGAACGTTGGGGAAGTTATCCCTGGCTCAGGTGGCGTTCGCAAGTTGCGATGGGCACGAGCTGGGATGGGA
>DATENQ010000572.1:0-4959 GCA_035275005.1 Pyrinomonadaceae bacterium
GACATTCTGAACCTGCGCGCGAGCCCGACTCGACTCGCGTCCGGCGTCGTGCTGGAAGCGAAACTCGATCGCGGCCGTGGCGCGGTAGCGACCGTGCTGGTCCAACAGGGAACGCTCCGAATTCACGAACCGTTCATCGTGGGCCAGATCTCAGGCAAGGTCCGAGCGATGTTCAACGATCGTGGTGAACCGATCACCGAAGCAGGACCGGCGACACCGGTCGAAGTACTGGGTTTGCAGGGCGTGCCGCAAGCAGGCGAGAGTTTCCAGGTTGTTTCCGACATCACGAAGGCGCAGTCGATCTCACAACATCGACAGATGATGAGCCGTCAGGCGGCGCTGCTACAGACGACCAAACGCGGTATCGAAGCGTTGGGCGAGAGTGAAGTCAAGGAACTGCTGGTCATCATCAAGGCTGACGTGCAGGGCTCTGTGGAAGTCTTGAAGTCGACGTTGCAGAAGCTCTCGACGGATCGAGTGAAGGTTAAAGTTATTCGCTCGGGCGTGGGCGCGATCACCGAGTCAGACGTTTTGCTCGGTTCAGCGACACAGGCGGGATCGTCGTCTTCGGCAGTCGTGATCATCGGCTTCAATGTGCGGCCTGAAGCGCGCGCGGCGGATGTCGCGAAGCAGGAGTCGGTTGATATTCGTCTCCACTCGATCATCTACAAGGTTGAGGAAGAGATTCGCGCCGCCATGATCGGCATGCTCGAAGCGATCGAGAAGGAGAAAATCCTCGGCAAGGCTTCTGTGCGCGAAGTGTTCCGTGTGCCGAAGGCGGGCACGGTCGCTGGTTGCATGGTCATCGATGGTTTGGTCCGTCGCAATGCACGCGCGCGACTGATTCGCGATGGCGTGGTGTCGTGGGAAGGCAACATTGGTTCGCTGCGACGGTTTAAGGATGACGTCTCCGAAGTGCGCGAA
Source organism: Pyrinomonadaceae bacterium (assembly GCA_035275005.1). Classification (GTDB taxonomy): domain Bacteria; phylum Acidobacteriota; class Blastocatellia; order Pyrinomonadales; family Pyrinomonadaceae; genus PSRF01. Next base: position 925 of record DATENQ010000572.1, read on the forward strand.
GGCTTCGAATGCGGTATCAGTCTGGAGAACTTTAACGACGTGAAAGTCGGCGACCAGATTGAGGCGTACGTGGTCGAGCGCGTGGCGGCGACTGAGTTGTAGTAGTAATGCATCGTACGGAAAGAACTGCTGACACTCTGAAGGAAGAGATTGCTCAGATTGTCAGTTACGAGTTGGAAGATCCCCGATTGACGATGGTCACAGTGACTGACGTACGTCTATCGGCTGACAAGCGAGCGGCGCGTGTTTACGTCACGATTGCAGGTGACGAGGAAGAGCATAAAGCGGCGCTCGCGGCTTTGAAGCACGCTGCGCCTTACGTGCGCAAACAGCTTGGACTCTCGTTGAATCTTCCCCGCACGCCGGAAATTCACTTCGTGCGTGACCGCGTCGAGGAAGAAGGCGAACGCGTCGATCAACTGCTGCAGGAGATCGAGCGGGAATGGGAAAGTAAAGGAAAGGATGAGGTTAGCTAGAGGCGCGAGATTTTAGTAGGTCCTATAGGTCTTATAGGACTTATAAAAGCTCCGCCTCGATTTTGTTGCACCATGCTTAGTCAAGTCGTCGAGCTGATCGAGGCGAAACGTCGTTTCGCGATCACCTCGCACATTCGCCCCGACGGTGACAGTCTCGGGTCGTCACTCGGTCTTTACTGGTTACTGCGCGCACTCGATAAAGATGTCGAAGTGATCATGCGCGATCCAGTTCCACACGCTTACCAGCAACTGCCCGGCGCCAACGATGTGCGCGTCACGCCGTCAGTCGATCCTTCTTACCACGCCGTGTTCGTGATTGAGTGTTCGGATATTACCCGGCCGGGTCTCACGGATCTGGAAAAACAGTTCGTCGTCAATATCGATCATCATTCAACTACCGCGCTCTTCGGCAATATCAACTGGATCGACTCGACTGCGTCCGCGGTGGGAGAGATGATTTATAACCTCTGCAAAGCCACCGGCGTTCGCGTTACGAAAGAGATCGCGGAGTGTGTCTACACCGCGCTGATCACCGACACCGGATCGTTTCATTACTCCAATACGACCGAGCGCACGTTCAAAGTCGCTTCTGAGCTGGTGCGCACCGGTGTTAAGCCGGCCAAGACTGCTGAGGCAGTGTTTGCCAGTTATCCATGGAGCAGGATTCAGTTGATGGGCGCCATAATGTCAACTGCCAGAAGAGACGAAACCGGACGCGTGGCTTGTATGCGCCAGTCGCTCGAGATGCAACAGCAGGCGCAGGCGTCAGATGAAGATGCGGACGGATTTGTTAACTATCCGTTGACGGTCGGCGAAGTTGAAGCGGTAGCGCTGCTCAAAGAATGCGAGCCCGGAGTTTACCGCACCAGCCTGAGATCGAAAGGCGACGTCAACGTAGCGAAAGTAGCGGAGAGATTCGGCGGCGGCGGGCATCGCAACGCAGCCGGCTGCACGCTGCGCGGCAGTTGGGAAGACGCCGAGAACACGATCGTCGGTTTGTTGCTCGACGCGGTGAAACGCGCGAATGGCGCTCGCGACATCACCGAAGACGCGTTGAAAGAAACCGAGTCAGTAATCTGAGCCACAAGAAGGCACAAAAGGCACAAACAAATCATTTGTGCTCTTTGTGCTTTTTTGTGGCTTTCCGGATCGATGGCGCAAAAAGAAAAACAGTATAAATGGCGGCGTGAGGATTACCAGGAGAATACGCGCGGCCTGTTGATGGTCCACACCGGTAACGGTAAGGGAAAGACGACGTGTGCCCTGGGCTTGATGATGCGCGCAGCCGGGCGCGGCTTGAACTGCTGCATGATTCAGTTCATGAAGTCTCGTAACGATCGTTACGGCGAACACATTTCAGCGGAGAAGCTCGGCATCGAGGTCCACACGATGGGCGACGGGTTTACGTGGGACACGAAGAATCCCGAGCAGGACATCAAGACCGCGCGTGAGACGTGGACGCTCTGCGTCGAGAAGCTGAGATCCGGCGATTACGACATGCTGGTTTTTGACGAGCTCGTCTACGTGCTGAGTTACAAAATGCTGCCGGTTAGCGAGGTGGTGGAAGAGTTTCGCGCGATTCGCGCCGCGCAACCGGCGTTGCACATTGTCGTTACCGGACGCGACGCTCCACCGGAATTAATCGAAGCGGCAGACCTCGTTACCGAGATGACCGAGATCAAGCATCCGTTCACCGCCGGCATTCGCGCGCAACAAGGGATCGAATTCTGAATCCCTTTGTGCTAACCTTCGTTGCATTCCTATGGCTTGGTTCAGCAAGAAAAGTAAACGCATAGAAGCGGTTCCACCCGAGGAACGCGTGGTGAAGACTGAAAACGTCTTCATTAAATGCGACGGGTGCGAGGCGCATCTTTTCACAGGCGAGCTCGAAGATGGTCTGCAGGTGTGCAAGAACTGCAACCATCACTTCCGCATCGGCGCACGCGAGCGGCTCAAACTGCTCTTCGACGATGGCAAGTTTGAAGAACTCGACACGGAAGTTATTTCCATCGATCCACTGGAGTTTGTCGATAGTAAGCCTTATTCGGAGAGATTGACCCAGGCGAAGGACGCCTCGGGGCTGCCGGAAGCAATCATTAACGCGCGTGGCACTGTCGGCGATCATCCCGTGCTTGCAGGCGCCATGGACATGACGTTCATCGGCGGCTCGATGGGCTCGGCAGTTGGCGAGAAGGTCACGAGGTTGATCGAGCGCGCGATGGAGGAACACAGCGCGGTGATAATCTTTTCGGCCTCGGGCGGTGCGCGTATGCAGGAAGGCACGCTTTCGCTGATGCAGATGGCGAAGATCTCAGCGGCGCTCGCCGCGCTCGACGAGGCTCATTTGCCGTTCATTTCTGTGTTGACGGATCCGACGACGGGCGGTGTCACCGCGAGTTTTGCGATGCTCGGCGACGTGATCATCGCCGAACCGAAAGCGCTCATCGGGTTTGCCGGACCACGCGTGATCGAACAGACCATCCGTCAGAAACTGCCGAAAGATTTCCAACGCTCCGAATTCCTCCTTGACCACGGCATGATCGACGCGATTGTGGACCGGCGCGAGATGCACGACTACATCGCCAAGCTGCTGAACTTCATGATGAACCCCGAAATCCACGGCGAATCCGACATCGAACGCGCCCGCCGAGCAGCGTCAAGAAAATTGAATTAAAATCATTTCACGCAAAGGCGCAAAGAGGCAAAGTCTAATGTTAATCTTCTTTGCATCTTTGCATCTTTGCGCCTTTGCGTGAAACTGTATGAACTTTGAAGAGGCTGTTAAGTATCTACTGAGTCTCGGCCACGAGACTCTTGCTATCAAGCTTGGCCTCCGCAACACCGAACTTCTCCTCAACGCTCTCGATAATCCCGAACGCGCTTTTCCTTCAGTTCAGATCGCCGGCACAAACGGCAAGGGCTCGACGGCTGCGATGCTCGATTCGATTTGTCGTGCCGCGGGTATAAAGTGCGGTCTCTACACGTCGCCTCATCTCGTTTCCATCACGGAACGTATCCGAATCTCCGGCATCGATATAACGCGTAAAGACTTCGCAGCTTGCGCGACGACAGTCCGCGACGTCTCCCAACAACTCGAAGCGCTACCGACTTTCTTCGAGCAACTGACTGCCATTGCTCTGCTCGCATTTCGCAACGCCGGCATCGAGCTCGCCATTCTCGAAACAGGATTAGGCGGGCGACTCGATTCCACCACCGCCGCAAACGCGAGTATCGTCGCCATCACCCAAATAGCCATGGACCACGAAGAATACCTGGGCCACACGCTCGAAAGCATCGCCGCCGAAAAGGCCGCGATCATTCGTCGCGGCGTCAATGCAGTCATCGCGCGCCAGGAACCCGCGGCGTTGAAAGTTCTGCTGAAGCGTTGTGAAGAAACGGGTGTGACTCCAGTTCTTGAAAAAGGCGTACACAGCGTCACAGGAAACACGGCCGACGGCAGATTTCGTGTCACGTTCGACACCGGCGCGGATCATTATGACGGCGTTTTGTTGGGATTGCGTGGACGACACCAGATCGATAATGCAGCCGTGGCAATTCG